>JAVHOY010000311.1:0-3373 GCA_036170295.1 bacterium | reverse complement strand
TTCTCAACCGTATTCCTTGGCTCGGCGTCCTCTCGCTCATTGCGGGCTGGGTCGCGTGGACATTGATCGCGCGTTTCAGCGGACTGCCGCGATTCATCTTGCCATCGCCCAGCGACGTGTGGACAAGTTTCGTTAAATCTATCTTAAGCGGAAAGCTGCTCTATCACACAGCCATCACGCTGACGGAAGTTTTGCTCGGCATGTTGGCAGGCGTGACTTTCGCAACCGTCGTTGGGTACGCGCTGGCAAAATCGCGCGCGCTGGAAAAAATCCTTTCGCCGTATCTGGTGGCGAGT
This sequence comes from bacterium, assembly GCA_036170295.1. Lineage (GTDB taxonomy): Bacteria > Chloroflexota > Anaerolineae > Anaerolineales > Villigracilaceae > Villigracilis. The sequence goes on along the minus strand of JAVHOY010000311.1, from coordinate 3,077 downwards.
CAGGCGATTCCGATTGTGGCAATCGCTCCGCTGTTGGTCATCTGGCTGGGCGGCGGCATCCTCTCCAAAGTTTTGATCTGCGCGTTGATCGTCTTCTTTCCTGTGCTGGTCAACACCGTCGTGGGCATCCGCGCCGTGCCGATGGCGCTGTACGATTTGATGCGCTCCAACCGCGCAACGCGCTGGCAGATTTTGCTCAAGTTGGAAGTTCCCGCTTCGCTGCCGATTCTGCTCGGCGGGCTGCGAGTCGGCGCGACGCTGTCGGTCATCGGCGCGATTGTCGGCGAGTTGGTCAACGCGAAGGAAGGCTTGGGGTATTTGCTGCAACTCGGCGATTTTCAATACGATACGTCAATGGTGTATGTGGCGGTATTTATGTTGATCGTTCTCGCGCTTGGCTTATACGGCGTCGTTGCGTGGATGGAGAGAAAACTTTTACGTTGGCAAGAAACGTTTCAACGTTCAAACGTTTGAGCGTTATATTTTTTAGGAGAAAATCATGTTAAAGAAATTTGTGTGTCTCATTCTTGGATTAGCGATCAGCCTGACGGCGTGCGCGCGTCCCAACGCTCAGAATAACGCGGGCGCGCCGCGCAAAATCAAATTGCCGATGGGCTATATTGCCAACATCCAATACGCGCCGTTTTATGTCGCGGTGGATAAAGGCTATTTTTCAAAAGAAGGAATCGAAATCGAATTCGATTATTCGTTTGAAACGGACGGCGTTGCGTTAGTCGGCGCGGGCAAGTTGCCGTTTGCAATCGCTTCGGGCGAGCAGGTTCTGCTGGCGCGCGCGCAAGGATTGCCCGTTGTGTATGCGTTTGCGTGGTATCAGCAGTTTCCCATTTCGATTGTTTCCGCGCCTGAGTTGAACGTCAAAACGCCCGCCGACTTGCGCGGAAAGACGATCGGCTTGCCGGGTTTGTTCGGCGCAAATTATGTCGGTTTGCAGGCGATTCTTTTTTCGGCGGGACTTTCGGAAAGCGACGTAAAGTTGGAGGCGATTGGCTTCAATCAAGTGGAAGCGTTTGCCAGCAAGCAAAAAAATATCATCGTCGGCTATACCGCCAACGAGCCGATCATTTTGAAGTCGCAAGGCTTTGACGTGAACGAGTTGCGCGTTGCAGATTATGAACAATTGATTGCGAATGGAATCATTACCAACGAGACGACGATTAAAGACGATCCAGAGTTAATCAAAAAAATAGCGCGCGCGTTGGCGCATGGAATCGCCGATACGATTGCGAACCCCGATGAAGCGTACACGATCAGTAAAAAATATGTGGAGAATCTCGCCGATCAAAATAAGGATGTGCAAATGCAAATCTTGAATACGTCCATTGAATTTTGGAAAGCGGACAAGATCGGCTATTCAAATCCGCAGGCGTGGAACAACATGAACGACTTGTTGGTGAAAATGAAATCAATTCCCGCGCCGGTGGAAATCAACAAAGCGTTTACAAACGAGTTTATTCCGTAAATTACTAACCGCCAATTACCAATTACAAATTAAGTAATTGGTAATTGGTAAAGATTTCCATGACCTCCAATCCTGTCCTCACCGTAAAGAATCTTTCCGTTGTCCTTCCCGACAACAACGGCGGCTTGCACGCGCTCGACAACCTTTCTTTTGAAGTCTATCCGCGCGAGTTTATTTGCTTTCTCGGTCCATCGGGCGCGGGCAAAACCACGCTCTTAAGAATTCTTGCGCGGTTGTTGCGTCCCACAACGGGACATGTCAAATTCGTCCACAAGCAACACCCGCGCATCGGCATGGTTTTTCAGCAAGCCAATCTCATGCCCTGGCGCTCGGCGATAGACAATATTAAATTGCCGCTTGAATTGGAAGGCATGGGAGAAAGCGAAGCGCGACTCAAAGCGCAGGAGATGATCGAATTGGTCGGCTTGCGCGGATTTGAAGATTCGTGGAGCCGCGAACTTTCCGGCGGAATGGCGCAGCGCGTGGCGATTGCGCGCGCGCTCGTTCACGACCCCGATCTGCTGCTGCTCGACGAACCTTTTGCCGCGCTTGACGCGATCACCCGCGAGCGCATGTGGATGGAGCTTTCGCGCATCTGGCAGGCGCGTCAAAAGACCGTCATCATGGTGACGCATTCCATCAATGAATCGCTGTTTTTAGCCGATAGGGTTTTAGTGCTGACTCAGCGTCCCGGAAAAATAAAACTGGATTTAGAAGTTGATCTTCCGCGTCCGCGAAACGACGACATCCGTTACACGCCGCATTTTGGAAAGTTGGCGCGCAAATTGAGAGAAACCATCGAACGTTGATGTGGGATAAAATTCAGAAAAAAAAATTCGCGGCGCTTTGCGACGATTGCGCCGACGCAAAGCGCAAGCAACCATATTTTGTTTCTCGTGTTTTGATAGCGAGACTTACTCGGAGGAACCGTAATGCAAATTTTGCTTAACCTTGGAATCATTGTTGTGGCGTATCTCTTTGGGTCGCTTCCCTTTGGATTGTTGATCGTAAAACTTAAAACAGGAAAAGACATTCGCAAAGTGGAAAGCGGGCGCACCGGCGGGACAAACGCCATGCGCGCGGCTGGATTCTGGGCTGGGCTCGCCACCGCCCTGCTGGATATTTTGAAGGGCGCAGCGAGCGCGTGGCTGGCAATGTGGATTGCGCCCGATCAAACTTGGCTGCATGTGGTTGCGGCTCTTGCCGCAATCGTGGGACATAACTATTCGATCTTTGTTCCCAAGTTTGACGCGGAAGGAAACTTTGATCGGCTGGGAGGCGGCGCGGGCGGCGCGCCTTCCGTCGGCGGCGCAATGGGATTATGGCTGCCTTCAATTCTTATCATCCTTCCGCTCGGCGCGTTGACCTTCTTCACCGTCGGCATCGCCTCTGTGACGACCATGGCGGTGGCGTTATTTGCGATTGTCATCTTCGCGGTTCGCGCCGCCTACTACGGAGCGCCGTGGGCTTATGTTTGGTACGGCGTTGGCGCGGAAGTTTTACTGGTCTGGGCGCTGCGTCCGAATCTTAAAAAATTATTCGCAGGCAACGAGCGCGTGGTCGGCGTCAGTTTGAATGGGTGGTTGAAGGCGAGGAA
>JAVHOY010000310.1:0-6795 GCA_036170295.1 bacterium | reverse complement strand
TTACGGGGAAAGGCGAGATGCGTCAAGTAAAAAAAATGGACGAGCGTTTGGCTCGTCCATTTTTCGTTACGGTTTGAAGTTGAGCGCTCTTTGAACGCAAGTTCCGCCTTGATTTGGCTGAACGCACAACACAATCCACGCGCGCAAGTTGCGATTGGTCAAGTCATAGTTGAATGCCGCCGCGCTGATTGTCGTCGCATCGCCTGAATGTAAGACCGCAATCGGAGACGTCCACGCGCAAGCGTTTACATAAGCAAATCCATTCGCCGTTCTAGCGGCGGTCACATTCTTTTTCGCATCTTGCACAATAATGGACATGGAGCGGAAGGGGAAGTTTCCTGTGTTCTTCACGGCGAACTGAGTCCAGCGCTTGCCGCCGCAGGTTCTTAAATCAACAAACGCGGCGATGAATCTTGCGGCAGGTTTCGCTGTGAACGTAGCGGTGGGCGTCGGAGTGCGCGTTGGCGTCGGAGTCGGTTGCGGCGTAAGGATGGGCAACGTGGAGATACTTCCCGTCAGCGTCGCGTACTCGCCCCATATCCAGCAAAAATTATTTTGATTATCTGGGTTGTGAATATACCAATATTTTCCTGTTGGGTCGCGCCCATAGACTTGCGCGCTTACGCCAGTCATCAACGCGCCCACCATAGGATACACCTTGCCTGGACCTGTGCGGCAATTCGTCGCCACAGAAACGCTGACCATTGGAATAAGCGGCGTGAATGTGTTCGCGGGAGTCGGCGTTAAGGTTTGCGTCGGCGTTAGTGACGGCGTTTCGGGAGTGTATGTGAAAGTCGGCGACTCCGCTGTAATTGTAGCGGCGTTGGGCGCGACGGTTTCTGTCAGGTTGGCGATAAAGGTTTGAGCGATAGAAGTGCCGACCGCGCTTGCGTCAGGCGAAGGATTTAAATTAACCGACGAACAGGCAAGCGCGGCAAGAAGCGCAAGCGTATAGGCTGCGTAAATGCGTGAGGTTCGAGACATATCTGCTCCTTGCGAATCAATTCAACTCGCTTGCTTAACGACGGTCGCGCTCGGCAACTTGTTCCTGATTTTTTGCCTGCTTTCGCCAAATCATAAAACCTTTGCTTAACCATTTTTTATGCAAGTCAATTTTATATCCTTTTCGCGCAAGACTCTCGACGGACGCGGCGAACCAGCGCTTCAAGCCGAACGGCTTCGCGTGGATTGTCTCCGCCGCAGATTTTTTCCACGCCTCAAAAAAATCGTAAATCAATTCGCCCGCAACAACGCGATGAATATAATTTTTGGGAAGCACGGCTTGAAAATCTGCAATCTCAAAGCCCGCGTGGAAGTTTGTGCTAAATACAAGCGCTTCCATTTTCCATGAACCATCGTCAATTTTCCGCGCGAGGTTGGCAACCCAAATACTGCCATGCGGATTGGAAGTTCCCTCGATCATCAATCCGCCTTCAAGAACATACGGCGCAAGCGTTTCATACGCGGGGATGAAATCTTTTTCTTCATATTGACGCAACACATTGAACGCGCGAATCAACCCGACCTTTTCATCGCTTTGCAACGGCAGATTGAATCCGCCCAGCCGAAAATGCGTAATCGCGTCCGCGTAAGGCAGAGCGGCTTCGACGCGCTCTTTATCAATTTCAACGCCGAGAATGGGAAGTTTGGGATTGACGCGCCGAAATCGCGCCGCGCTTTCAAGCGTAGTGCGCGCGTCAAATCCATAGCCGAGATCAACGAACAGCGCGTCGGCGCGCGTCAGCAGAGTTGGCTCGTAGCGCAGGATAAAATTATCCACGCGGCGGAGTCTATTATCGGCGGTCTTTCCGCGCGTGGAAAGTCCAATTGGTTTTTTGGCAAAGGGTGTGACGCGCATCATCAAATTATAGCGTGTTGCCCAATTACTATTTACCATTCACTGCATAAACAAAACGGGCGACCTTTTCAGGTCGCCCGTTTTTGTTTTGCTAAAGATTCATGTCTGGAAGATTTGACCACTGCGTGGCGTTGTGAGCCGCTTCTACATCTGCAAAGCGCCCGTGAATAAAACCTGTGCCAGCGGGGATGAGCTTGCCGATGATGACGTTCTCTTTCAAGCCGTAGAGCGGATCGGTGGTCGAGCCGATAGCGGCGCTTGCCAACACTTTGATCGTGTGCTGGAAGGAGGACGCGGAGAGGAACGAATCCGTGCTGAGCGAAGCCTTTGTCACGCCGAGCAAAACTTCTTGCGTGCGCGCGGGCTGTTTGCCTTCCGCAATCAACGCCTCGTTTGTTGCGCGAATCTCAAGGCGATCCACCGCGTCGCCGGGCAGATATTTTGTATCGCCGGGGCGGATGACTTGCACTTTGCTCAACATCTTGCGGATGATGACTTCAAAATGTTTGTCGTGGATGTTCTGACCTTGCGAGCGATAGACCTTTTGCACTTCGGTCATCAGATACATCTGGCAAGCGTCTCGTCCTTGAATTTTCAACACGCGATGCGGGTTGAGCGAACCTTCAGTCAACGGCTCGCCGGCTTCCACATGCGCGTTGTTCTTGACCAGCAAGCGCGAGGCTGTGGGAATATCCATGACGACTTCTTCGCGTTGTTCATAAGAGACGACGATCTTGAGCGCTTTCTTTTCTACCGCAACTTTGCCGGCATGTTGAGCGACCATCGTGGCTTTTTCTTTCGCGGCAAGAATTTCGCCCGCTTGCACTTCGGCTTCGTCTTTAACGACGAATTTCCAATCTTCGGGGATGGCGTACTCTTCGTGAATCATCTCCGCGTTTTGAATGTGGACTTCGCGCATGTCCGCGTATTTTTCGGATTGTTGAATGAAGACCGCGCCGGCAATCTCTGCGACCACCGCTTCGCCTTTCGGCATTTTGCGCGCTTCAAAAATTTCTTCCACGCGCGGAAGACCTGTGGTGATGTCGCTTGCGCCGCTGGAAGCGACGCCGCCGGTGTGGAACGTGCGCAACGTCAACTGCGTGCCTGGCTCTCCGATAGATTGCGCCGCGACGATGCCGACTGCCGCGCCGAGTTCAACCATTTTGCCGCGCGCAAGATCAATGCCGTAGCACTTCGCGCAGATTCCATGATTGAGCTGGCAGGTCATCGGCGAACGGAATTTCACATCCGTCACGCCCGCGTTTGCGATCTTACGCGCAAGTTCGTGCGTCATCACGTCGTTATATTCAGCCAACACTTCGCCGGTCTTTGGATCAAGGATGCGCTCAGCGGCGAGGCGGCTATACATGCGGTTCATCATAGATTGTCCCGCCACGTCGTCAGACTTACGCACCCAAATGCCTTCATGGGTGCCGCAGTCTTCTTCGTTGACGATGACGTCTTGCGCGCTATCCACAAGACGACGAGTGAGGTAGCCCGCATCCGCTGTGCGCAGGGCGGTATCCGCAAGACCTTTGCGCGCGCCGTGCGTTGAGATGAAATATTCCTGCGAGGTAAGTCCCTCGCGGAAGTTGGAACGAATTGGCATGGGAATGATGCGTCCCGAAGGGTCAGCCATCAAGCCGCGCATTCCGGCTAATTGAGAAATGGTCGAGAAGCCGCCTTTGGTCGCGCCGGAAGTCGCCATGACGGAAAGGTTGCCATCGGGGTCCATGTGCTCTCTAACGGCAACGCCGACTTTTTCAGTCGTATCCTGCCAGACTTCAATTTCGCGTTCGTTCTTTTCCTGTTCGGTCAGCAGACCGCGACGGAAATCGCGCTGCACGACTTCAACTTGTTTCAGCGCTTCTTCGATAATCGTTTTGCGTTCTGGCGGAATAGTAATATCCGCGACAGCCAACGTAACGCCAGACCGCATGGCGTATTCAAAGCCGATATTTTTTATAGAGTCGGCGACTTCGGTGGTGACTTCTTGTCCGCACAGTTCGTATACTTCGGCAATCAAATCTTTGACGCCGCCTTTATCCAGCTTCATATTGGCAAACTGTACGATTTCGGGCAAAATGCGATTGAATAACACGCGCCCAATCGTGGTATCGAGGATGCGAGTTTCCATTTCGGGCAAACGATCCCCGTTGTCGGCGTACCACGTTTTCGCGCGGAACTTGATCTCGGTATGAATTTCCACTTGACCCAGCGCGTACGCGAGTTCCACTTCGTCCATATCCGCAAAAGCGCGGCCGTCGCCCTTATGTTTGGATGTTTTATCCATCGTCAGATAATACACGCCCAGCACCATATCTTTGGAAGGCGAAATAATCGGCTCGCCGTCGGCGGGTTTGAGCAAGTTTTTAGAAGCGAGCATGAGCTCGCGCGCTTCCTTGACCGCCGCTTGCGAAAGCGGAACATGCACAGCCATTTGATCGCCGTCGAAGTCCGCGTTGAAGGCGGTGCAGACGAGCGGGTGTAAATGAATCGCGGAGCCTTCCACAAGGAGCGGCTCAAACGCTTGAATGCCCAAGCGATGCAAAGTCGGCGCGCGGTTGAGCATCACGGGGCGGTCGCCGATGACGCCTTCAAGCGCTTCCCACACTTCGGGGCGATTGCGCTCAATCAAACGACGCGCGCCTTTAACGTTGGCGGCGTAATTATTCTGCACGAGGCGCGCAATCACAAACGGGCGGTAGAGCTCAAGCGCCATGCTCTTGGGCAGACCGCATTGATACAACTTCAACTTAGGACCGACCACGATGACGGAACGCCCGGAGTAATCCACGCGCTTGCCGAGCAGGTTGCGGCGGAAACGTCCCTTTTTCCCTTTGAGCATATCGCTCAAGGATTTTAGTTCGCGGCGTCCGCGGCGAGAAAGAGCCTTGCCGCGCTGCGAGTTGTCAATCAGACTATCCACCGCTTCTTGCAACATGCGCTTCTCGTTGCGGATGATGACGTCCGGCGCGCCGAGTTCGAGCAATCTCTTCAAACGGTTATTGCGATTGATGACGCGGCGATATAAATCGTTCAAATCGGAGGTGGCAAAACGCCCGCCGTCCAATTGCACCATCGGGCGCAGGTCGGGAGGGATGACGGGAAGAACGGTGAGAATCATCCACTGCGGGCTGTTGCCCGAGCGACGGAAAGCCTCCACCACTTTTAAGCGCGTGGTCGCCTTTTTGCGTTTCTGTTTGCTTTTTGTCGTGCGGACTTCATGCCAAAGTTCTTCTGAAAGTTTGTCAAGGTCAAGCCGACCGAGAATATCGTAGAACGCTTCTGCGCCCATATCCGCGCGGAAGACTTGTCCCCAGCGCTGCTTGAGCTCGCGGTAGCGAATCTCGCTTAAGAAGGTGAAGGGGCGCAGTTCCAGCAATTCGTCGCGCAAGCGCGAGGAATTATTAGAGCTGGTTGTGGTTTGATTTTCCAACTCGCTGCGTAAGGCTTCCATCTCTTGATCCGCTTGCGCTTTGAGCGTCGCCGCCTGCGTCTTGAGTTCTTCAACTTCGCGCTGCTTTTTATCTTTCAACTCATTTTCAAGAGATTCAATTTTCTTTTGAACGCTCTTTTGAATGTGGTTGATCTGTTTGCTGTTAATTTTTTCGCCGACGGCAACGATCTTCTCGTTTGCCAATTCAAAGACAATGTCTTTCTTCGCGGCTTCGCCCATTTGTTCTTGAATCTGCTTTTCGAGTCGCTGCCCTTCTTTGATGACAGGCTCCATTTTTTCGGCGATGCCTTCATCGTAACCCTGTTCAAGCGCGGCTTGTTTTTGCTTGATCTCGGCAATGTCATGGTCGCGTTTGATCTTGACTTCGGCAATGCGAGAATTTACGCTTGCCGCTTGTTCGTTTTCAGAGACGGAGATGTCGTCTTCAAGACGCTGCAAGGCTTTCTTGCGCGCTTCTTCATCAACGTAGGTAACGATGTATTGCGCGAAGTACAGCACGCGGTCAAGGTTGCGGCGGGAAATATCCAGCAACATCCCCAACTGCGAGGGAATGCGGCGCGTGTACCAAATATGCGCGACAGGCGTCGCAAGCGTGATGTGTCCCATGCGTTCGCGGCGCACGGCGGAGCGCGTCACTTCCACTCCGCATTTATCGCAAGTGATGCCTTTGTAGCGCGGGTTTTTATATTTGCCGCAATAGCATTGCCAATCACGGGTAGGTCCAAAAATGGCTTCGCAGAACAAGCCGTCCTTTTCTGGGCGCAGGCGACGATAGTTGATCGTTTCGGGTTTTAGCACCTCGCCATACGACCACGACAGAATGGTTTGCGGCGAAGCAAGGCTGATACGGAGCGCTGTCAATCCCTTAGTTTCCACTGGGTACTCTCCTCAAAAATAAATTGCGTTTGAGTTTCTCTGCATAGCGTATAGTCGGTTTATGCTAGAGACAAACAAAGGCAAGCGCATGAGGGCATTTCCTCAAGCGCTTGCTGTGTGTGTGACTTGGTTTTTATCCAACGGGCTGATTATATGCGTCGCGCGGATGTAAGTCAAGGAAAAACGTTATTTTTGAATATCTACGGTTACGTCGAAAACTTGCGCGGGCGGGACGTTTTTCTCAAATGGACGATGGTAGATCAAATGCAAATGAGTTACGCCCACATTCAGCGCCTTGAACGTAAGCGCGAATGTGCCTCCGCTGCCAGCGAGGTTGCTGTTGGATGTATATTCCGCCGCGCCAATTTGCGCCAGCAGATTCGCGTCTAAGTTTTCGACTTCCCATGAAAAGCCGGTGGTGATGTTGCCGTCAAGTTTGACGCGCACGCTATCGTTGACGATCAGCGCGACAACTCCGCCGTTCTGTTCTTCGGTCAGTTCCGTCGTCATCTCAACCGTCTTTGGCGAAGCCGAGCCAACGCCTACAGTGGATACTGAATTGGGTTCTTCCGCGCCGCTTGAGCTTTGACTTGTAGCGGCT
>JAVHOY010000309.1:3161-6802 GCA_036170295.1 bacterium | reverse complement strand
GTGCGGAAGGGACGCGCCGTGACCATGCCGACGTTGGGATAAGTCTCCAGCAATTCCACCGACGCTTTCAACCAATTGGGATAGAACAATACGTCGCTGTCTGAATAGGAGATAATTTCGCCGGGCGCGCCCGCCAACATGACGTTCCACGCGCCGCCCTTGCCCATGTTTTTCTCGGAGAGAATCAAATATTGAATTCGTCCCGCTTCTTTTTCGTCCACAAGGTACTCGCGCACTTCTTTGCATGAGCCATTATCGAAGACCATCAAATCAAACGGCAAGCCCGCGTCTTTACGCATGGACTCTAAACTGACTTTCAGCACGTCCAACGTCTCGGCGTAAAATCCGCTTAAGAACGGGATGTAGTTCAATAACGCCGCCGTGATTCTTTCGGGGCGCGGAACGTCTTTTACAAATTTTGCGGGGTTTTGACCTTTTCGCATGTGGGTTCCAAGTTTCAGGTTGAAAGTTGAAGGTCGAAGGTCAAAAGTCTCAAGACCTTTGACCTTTGACTCATTTGAACAGTTTTTGTAATCGCTTCTTCCATCGTTTCGGACGCGCTATGTTTTCGATTGCATTTTCAGGCAGGAAGAAAAAGACGCGGCGCAGAAACAATTCGACTTTGCGCGCAAATCGCGCGGAGGTCATCTGCGGGCGGGCAAGTTTACCATCTATCAATTGATGCGTTGAATCAAGAATCGTATAACGGATCGCGGCTTGTCCGCCCGCAAGTTGAATATTGACCTTGCTTTCGGGGTGATTGTAATGCGGCTTCGCGTTTGGCAAATGAGCGTAATCATGATTTTGATGGACGAGCACTATCGAAGGCGTACAATCAATAACGGGATATTTTTCTACGCGCGCTTTGTAGATCATCCAATTATCCCAGCCTGCGCGACCAATGGCGAAGTCGGGAATATTTTGATAGCAAGATTTTGGAAAGAGGAAAAAGTCGGAGCCTGCGGGACGATGGAGATTGCCTTGACGATGAACGATAGACGATAGACGATTTTGCCAACCTTCAGAAAAATCAAGCGGCGCGGCGATGTTGTAATCCCAGCGCTGACTTAATAAGACAAATTTATCTTTTAACTTTACGGTTTGTTTCACCGCTTCTACAAAATCGGGCATGAGAATCATATCCGCGTTGACGATGCAGAGTAATTCGCTAACGCTATTTTCGCGCGCAAGTTGAAACATGGATGAGATCAGCGGCGTGCCTTGTTCGTTGCGTTTGACGCTTGGTAAATGTTTAACGTTAAATTCTTTGGCAACATCGGCAAGCCCATCTTCTTCGCCAAGCAAAATCACTTCCACATCGGGAAGTAATGTCCACGATTGAATCGCGTTGCGTTGAATCAGCGCGATGTGCGGATCAGTGAAAGGTTTGGGGGAGGAAAAAATAGTTAGTAAAGTCATCAGTAATCAGTCAAATGTTTGAACGTTCTAACCTTTCAACGCTCTCTTATCAATATCTTTGAGAGTCTTATGCTGCACGTCCGCGTTGATTTGCATGAGGCTGGGTTCGTCGTGGACTAAATCCAAAACTTCTTTCCATGTGAAATCATCGCGCCCATCAAAGCGAGAATATACTGCGCGCATGAATTGTAAATCTTCAGGAGTATCCACCGTCCAGCGATAATCGCCAAAGTCGGTGGGGTGATGCAATAGGGCAATGTTAAATCCGCGCGGGGAAGTTCCTGTTTGCAGTTGACGGTTGACAGTTTTCAGTTGTACGCCTTCATAAAAGTATGGCATGACGTGTTCGCGGTGCTGCGGTTCTTTAGCTTCTTTCCACGCTTTTTTCAAAGCGGCAAATGTGCAAACTTCAACATCCAATCCAATCGGATACGTTCTTCCCATCGGCGGCGGGAGTCGATTCGCCGCAAAATCAAACTGATCGCTGACAACTGTCCTCACCACATCGTCAATCAAATCAGGATCAATCACGGGGCAGTCGGCTGTGATGCGGACAACGATATCTGCCTGCGCGTTTTTCGCGGTTTGATAATAGCGATCCAACACATCGTATAAACTTCCGCGCGTAAATGGAATTCCCGCGAAGTCGCAATACTCCGCGACAGGATCGTCGGACGAATCTATTGTGGTGGCGAAAATAACTTCGTCAAGAGTCTTTGCGCGCGCGGTGCGAATATAAACGCGGCTCAACATCGGCTGACCAGAAATATCCGCGAGGATTTTTCCCGGCAGCCGCGATGAGGACATGCGTCCTTGAATAATGGCGACAATTTTTTTCATAAAGGTTTTGTAGTGCGAGATAAATCTCGCGCTACGGTTATTTTTCTTGCGCCTCAGACGGAATCGGCAGCGCGTTGACAAATCCCTTCGCGCGGAATTTTTCGACGTAATCGCGCACCATCCAATAATCAAGACCGACCTGCTCGGCAATATCGAAGACCGAATGTTCGCCTTCAAAGCGCATCATGATTTTTTCGATGGCGCGATTGAGCGCCCAATTCTCGCGCCAATCTACCCAGAGACCGTTGCCGCTGAGAAAAACGGGACCGCGAAAAGTTCGCTTGGGAATATAGTTGCTCGCATAGATGCGGATAATTTCCTCCGCCGTTTCCGCCGCGCCGACGAGCATGTCGTCGTCCATGATGTCGAGATTATCGTCGCTGGTGTGATACTCATCGTAGGGCCAGCGATTGATAGAAATGCACGGCACGTTCACGCCGGGTCCGTTGATGACGCGCTCGTCGTTTGCGGGCGCGGCGGCGAAATCGCGCTCGTCGTGCGCGACATTTTTGACAACGTGATGGGTAATTCGATCAAGCAGATGATTGTGTTGCCGCGTGTGATGCCACGCGATTTTATTTTTGTTGCCAGTCATTTCCATAAAAATTCCGCCGCGCAGATTTTTGATAATTTCCTCGTTGTGCGAAAGATAAACAATTGTGCCAATCGTCTCAGGTCCAAACCAAAAGCGGACGCTCATCGAACCGGCGGGCAGCGGATTTTCCGCGAGGCGGCGCGCCAACTCAATCGCGCTGACCACGCCCGCGCCGTCGTCGTTGGCTTGCGCGGGATGACAAGTATGCGCCTGCACAATGATCTCGCCAGCCGATGCGCTCGCTCCGCCTTGAGGATGAATCAGCGCCGTCGCCATTTTGAATCCTTGTTTGGGATCGCTGATAAATTCGGATTGAATCACCGCGCGATATTTTTTGTCGCGCGGAAGTTTGTCGAAAAGATTCTTAGGCAAACAGAATCCCCAATCGCGGTCGTAATATTTGAACACCCACGGAATTGCGCGCGGGCGTTTCTCGTTGAAATATAAATGCGGCTGGAGTTCTTCAAACGAAAGCGCTTTATCAACGGCTGGAGAATATGAAACGATGTGCAGCGGATTATTTTTGAAATCCACCACGCGCTCGCCGCCTTCAATTTCTAAATATGCTTCATGCACGACATAACGCTCAGGCACATACCACGTCCACGCTTTTTCAAGCGGAGCGTATGTCTCAATGGTGTAGTTGGATGAATCGGGCATGTACGAGCCGACAATCTCTAACGTCTTGTCGTGATCGTCCGACGCGAGCGTTCGATGTAAGGGAAAAAATTCCGCTAAAATAGATTTCAGTGAGGTATAAGATTTCATAAAAGTCTCCCGTCATTGC
>JAVHOY010000309.1:0-3061 GCA_036170295.1 bacterium | reverse complement strand
CCTCGCAATGACGATAATTAGTATTTCGGCTCTTCAATATAATGCAATTTCTCAGGATGTTCGCGCACAATGACGGACATGTTATCAAAGAATTCATTTGCCGTCAGGTAATGGACTTTCGCCGCGCCGACTTGAATTTCTTTAATCACGCCCGCGTTCAGCAATTCGTTCATGCCCGGCACGATATACGTTTTTACGCGATCATTATTCCGCACGAACATGGAATATTTTTTGATCTGCGGCTTGCGGTCATAGCCCATATAAATTCCGGCGAATTCTTTTACGCGGCGATAATCGCAACCGACATTATATTCAATGTAATGGTGCATCGAAAATGAATTGTTGAAATCTAGCCCAATGCTAATAATGGTCGCGTTCAATTTATGGAACAATGCAAACGCAGAGTTGGGTCCGTACGCCTCGACATCTTCCGCTTTGGAAAATTCTTCCGCGCGCGGTCCTAACACAGAGAAAGAATATATCGGATGCGGAGTCCGCTTAGCGGCAGGTCTGAGTCGCGCAGTTTCTGTAATCATACCCATCTTCGAAGGCGTTTCCATCACGTCAAAGTAATGCGTCTCCGTCCACGATTGAAAATTGAATGCGGGGAACATCACGGTTCCGTCTTTGCCCATTAATTCTTGCAGCGCGTCAATCACGGTATCCACGCCGCCCTCCACGCCGCCCAACGATTTATAGGATGTGTGAACGACGATAGTGTCGCCTTGAATTTTGATTTGTCCAAAGCCTTTGAGTAGGTCTTGTTTGTTTAACATGTTTTCCTTTCATGTCATTGCGAGCGTAGCGAAGCAATCTCCCAGCTACAGGGTAATCTCCAATTGCGCGGGGATTGCTTCGGGCTATCGCCCTCGCAATGACATATAAATATTCATTAGCGCTTCAGAATTCTTTTTCCAATCAGCGCGAGATTCCGCCGTCCTTCGAGCGGTTGCGCCGACCGCGATGAGTTTATCGCGCTGATTCATCGCCGCGATAATTTTTTCCGCGAGATGATCCGCGTCGCCGTCGCGGAACAGCCAGCCATTTTCATTTTCAATAATCCATTCTTTGTTCGCGGGAATATCCGAAACGAGACAAGGCAACCCGCAGCCGAGCGCTTCCATTAATGAAACGGACGAGCCATCCACATGCGCTGGGGAAATATAAAGGTCGGCGAAATGATACCAGCGCGGCAGATCATTTTGCGAAACGCGTCCGCCGAAAGTGACGCTTTCCAACACGCCGCCGCTTTCCAGTATGGCGCGGATGCGATGTCCCTGCGAGCCGCTGCCCAGCAAAATCAAATTTAAGTTTTCGTTTTGTTGCGCCACTTTGACAAATGCGCGCGCAAGAATATCCACGCCGTAACGCGATTCCCATGCGCGGTTGCAGAACAAAGTAAAGGATGAAGGATGAAGGATGAAAGATGAAGGTTTGAAATGTTCCAGGTCAACGCCCCAAGGAAATACAACGGTCTTTTCTGGATTCATTCCATATTGAACCGCTATATCTCTTGTGACGTTGGCGTCGCTGGTGAAAAATGTTGAGCGGCGTAACACGTACCGTGTAACTCGTTCCATCCACTTGCTTTTGTGAACGTCGTCCATCAAGTCAAATCCCCACGACATAGTGAGAATGGGACGAAACCCCGATAACACGGCAATGAACGCGCACGTTTGAATCGGTCCCGCATGGATGAGATCGGGTTTGATTTCGCGAGTCAAACGTCGAAAGTCTAAAGTCAGTTTGAGAAGAGCGCTCCACTTGAACGGTTCGCGTCCGCCTTTCCAAATAACTTGATGAACATTTTCAGGAATGGCGCGATCTTCCACTTGCCGCGTGTTGCCTTCCAATTGAACAAAGAAAACCTCATGCCCGCCTTCTGAAATTGTCTTTAGAAAGCGGTGGTCGTGGGTCGAGTAGCCGAGGGTGAAAAAGATGATTCGCATATTTTCAAAGAAGATTAGAGATTGGTAAATGGTAATTACCAATCTCTAATTACCATTTACTGCCCCAATTCCGTCCAGCGCAATTCTTTGCCGAGCGGCATATCGGTCAGCGCTTTTGTGCCGATGACATTTTGAATTTGATCAGGTTTGATCGCGCCGGGAGTTGCGGGACGGAGAACATCAATCATTTCGCGGGTAAAAACTTCGCCGGCTTTGATCTCGCGCGCGGCGCGCAAACATCTTCGCTGAACGATTTGCGTTTCCTGTTCGTTGTCCGCGATGAACTTATCCGCGCTGCCAAGCGAGCGTTCCAGCAGACGAGTCTCTTCCACCATCTTCGCCCAGTTTTCGGGATTCATCGCAAACTTGTGGTCGGGGCCTTCGCGCTCGTTGCTGTCTGTGAAGTGGCGTTCAATCACGCGCGCGCCGAGAGTTACCGCTCCAAGAACCGGCGCGAGCGCGTGCGTATGATCCGACAATCCGAGAACGACGTCGGGGAACATGGTCGCGTAGGTCTTCAAAACGTTTATATGAAGATGGTCGTAATTATTCGGGCTGGCGGTGTAATTGGTGTTGCATTGCATCAAGACTAACTGCTTGTTAATTTTGAGAATCGCATGAACCGCTTTTTGAACTTCGCCAATCGTGGATGCGCCCGTCGCAATGAAAAACGGCTTGCCCTTGCCTGCCATGCGTTCCAGCGCTTCGATCCAATCAATCTCGCCGGAACCGGCTTTATAGACTTCAACATATTGGTCGAGAAAATCAATCGCCTCAAAATCATAGGGCGAAGAGAAATAATCAATGCCGACTTCGTTGCATTCCTCAACCAAAGTCATTGACCATTCAAACGGAATGGACGCGCCTTTGTACACTTCAAAAACCGATTTCTTCCACGCGGCTTGATGGCTGACCTGTCCGCCGTTCATGGATTTGAAGCCATAATCCGAGACGATTTTTGGCGCGTCAAAATTCTGGAACTTCGCCGCGTCCGCGCCCGCTTCTTTCGCGAGGCGAATCAACAACTTCGCGCGCTCTATGTCGCCGTCGTGATTCGCCGCGATGTCCGCGATGAAATAGGTAGGATGATTTAATCCAATGGTATGTTTGCC
>JAVHOY010000308.1:0-6865 GCA_036170295.1 bacterium | reverse complement strand
AAAAGAGAGCCGCGCTTCATTTCCAAGCGAAGCGAGCAAGGTTGTCCAGTTATGAATTGGAGCATGGTTTATGCAATGCGCATCCTGCGCACCTTGAATCCGCAAAAATGGTGTGAAGGCTCTTTCCACTCTGCGATCTGCATTTGCCAATCAGCCCTTCCTGCCTGATTTTGTCGCGCCGCTTGCCTGAGTAGTTACAAAATTTGAGCGTTATAATGACGCATCCCTGTCTTTTGAAACAAATATTTTTTGGAGAAATTCGCATGAAAAAAAGATCGGAATTATTTTTTGGTTTTGTGATTATCTTTATCCTCGCCTGCAACTTGGGACTTTCCGCTCCAGCGACGATAACCGCTCCCAGCGCCGCGCCAATAACGGATACGGCAAGCGCTCCCGCCGCTATCGTTCCCGCCGCTGCGACTATTGAAGCGCCGACAAGCGTCCCCGCGCCCACAGGAATTTCAGTCTCTGCCAACGGGACAAGTTTCATCATCCCGCAAGGTTTAGCGAACGGCGCAACGCTTTCAGCGCTTGCCGCTTCGCTTTCGCCCGACGCGCCGTATTGGGATATTTATCCCGCGTATATTGAATTCGCGTTAGACGGTTATGTTTTACAAAACAAAACGCATTCCGCAAGAATCATTATCTATCCCGTCAGTGAATATGCAAAAGTAAATGAGGGCGCGGCACAGATCATCTCCGATTTGCAAACCTTGCTTGCAAACCCAAACGCGCAGACGCCCCAGAATTTGCCCTTTCTGCCGTTATTCAACGCGGGACAAGTTTTTCACTCCAACGAGCAATTCATCAAATTTCAAAATGGAGTGGGGATTCGTTTCTTAACGCAGTTCGCGCAAGCGCCTTATCCGGCGAATAACCAAGACTTGCTCTATACTTTTCAGGGAATCACCAGCGACGGCGCATATTATGTCGCCGCCATTTTGCCGATCAACATTGCGTTTCTTCCGCAAGACGGCAATCCCGAATCTCCGCTGCCCGCCGACGGCGTTCCGTTCGACTGGAATAATTTTGAAAATGTCAACGCGCATTTTGAACTGGTCAAACAAAAATTGAACGCCAGCGACCCCAACGCTTTTACGCCTTCATTAACAAGTTTGGACGCATTAATGCAATCTGTCTTCGCGGGAAATCAATAGCATGAAAAAAATCATGGCGATAACATTCATCGCGGGAATTTTTATTTCATCTTGCAACCTGCCTGCCGCAACGCCGCAGAATTTACACATCGCCACTGCCGCCGCATTGACTGTGCAAGCCGCGCTTGCCGCAGTCACACCGCTTGCCAGCCCAACGCAAGTCAGCGCCACGTTCGCGCCAACAACGCCCGCGCCGAATTCACAACCGATGATAAGCGTCGGCGACGTCGTTAACTGTCGCGCAGGACCCGGCACAAATTACGAGCGCGTTACGCAAATTCTGCCAAATGAGTCGGTCAAAATTATCGGCTTTCTCCCGCCAAATTATTGGATCGTCTCCACCGCAAATGGCGAGTGCTGGCTCTCGGCAGAGTTCGCAACGCCTTCGGGAAATTTCGGCTCTGCGCCAAGAGTTACGGCGCAACCCACGCCGCAAGGAAAAATTCCAGAAGCGGCTACATTCTCCCCAAAAAATGCGTGGTCGTTTGACTGTACTACTCTGGGACAAGCAGATATTACGCTGACATGGAACGATAAGGCTGATAACGAAATCGGGTATCGCGTTCTAAGAAACGGAGAAGCGATCGCCGAGCTGCCAGCCAATTCCACCCACTATGCCGAAACGATTGCGCTGCTTTCAGGGCAAAGCGTAGCGTATCAAATCCGAGTTTATAACCAAATCGGCGCAGCGGACAGCGCAGTCGCAAGCATCACCTGCCCATAAAAAACGTCTCGTGTCTATGAAAGACACGAGACGTTTTTTTACGAATTACAAATTACCAATTTACTCCTCCCCCATTTGATCCTTCACTTTTTTTGTGTTCTTGCCGCGTTCGTCAGTCGCAAGAATGCGTTTGCGAATGCGGTAGCTCAGAGGGGTTATTTCCAGCAATTCGTCGTCTGAAAGATATTCAATCGCCTCGTCCAAACTCATGGAGCGCGGAGGCGTAAGGCGGATTTCCATATCGCCGCCGGATGCGCGCATATTGGTCAGATGTTTTTTCTTGCAGACGTTAATCGGAATGTCTTGTCCGCGCGCATTTTCTCCAACCACCATGCCTTCATAAACGCTGACGCCGGGTCCCAAGAATAACACGCCGCGATCTTCCGCGCTCTTAAGCGAGTAAGCGGTGGTCGAGCCTGCCTCCCAAGCGACAATGGAGCCGCGCGTACGCGAAGCGATTGGACCCGATAATTCATCGTAGCCATTAAAGACTGTGTGCATCACGCCCTGTCCGCGCGTGGATGTGAGGAACTGGTAACGAAACCCCAGTAAGCCGCGCGTCGGGACGATGTACACAATGCGCGTCATTCCCTGACCCGCGTCGCGCATCTCAGTCATCTTGCCGCGTCTGCTTCCGAGCATTTCCACAACCACGCCGACGGTATCGTTGCTGGTCTCGACATGCACTTCTTCGTACGGCTCAAGCAAAACGCCGTCTTCAGATTTGTGATAAATCACTTCGGGACGCGAAACCTGAAATTCATATCCTTCGCGGCGCATGGTTTCAATCAGAATGCCCAAATGCAATTCGCCGCGCCCTGAGACTAAAAAGTTCTCGGCTGATTCAGTCTCTTCCACGCGCAAAGAAACATTGGTGCGCAGCTCGTCGAATAACCGTTCGCGCAATTTACGCGAAGTGCCCCACGTCCCCTCTTTGCCGGTAAAGGGAGATGTGTTTACGCCAAACGTCATGCGGACTGTCGGCTCTTCTACTTTGATGGTCGGCAGCGCGACAGGATTGAGCGGGTCGGCAAGCGTCTCGCCGATGGCAATTCCTTCAAGCCCAGCCAGCGAAACAATATCGCCCGCTTTGACTTCGTCAATTTCGACTTTGTTCAAACCTTTGAATGTATAAAGATAACGCGCATTTTCAACCAAGATTGTTCCGTCTAATTTTATACGCGCCAGTTTTTGACCGACCTTGATAGTGCCGGCAAAGACGCGACCAATCGCGGTCACGCCGCGATAATCGTCGTAGCCAAGCGCGGTGATTAACATTTGTAACGGCGCGTCAGGGTCAACTTTGGGAGCGGGAATATGCTTGAGGATGATATCGAACATAGGCTGTAGATCGGGGCTAAGTTCTGGGGTAGGTCCCGCGCGCCCGGCAGTGGCTTGAGCGTAGATAACTGGAAAATCCGCCTGTTCTTCGGTTGCGCCGAGTTCGATAAATAAGTCGAAAGTTTCGTTGAGCACGCGCGCGGGCTCCGCGTCTTTGCGATCCACTTTATTGATGACCACAATCGCTTTATGTCCCAACGCAAGCGCTTTCTTTAATACGAAGCGCGTTTGAGGCATAGGACCTTCAGCCGCGTCTACCAGCAGAAGCACGCCGTCCACCATATTGAGGACGCGCTCCACTTCGCCGCCGAAGTCGGCATGTCCGGGCGTATCCACAATGTTGATTTTGATCGGCTTATTCGTGACGGGATCAATCAGCGTGATGGCGGTGTTCTTGGCAAGGATGGTAATGCCGCGCTCGCGCTCAAGATCGTTTGAATCCATTACGCGTTCTTCAATATGTTGGTTTTCGCGGAAGGTGTGCGATTGGGCGAGCAAGCCGTCTACAAGAGTGGTCTTGCCGTGATCAACGTGCGCGATAATAGCGATATTACGGAGGTCGGTTCGTTCGATTTGCATAGTTGCTTCTCTACTTCTCTAATTGGGTTGTTGAATAAAAGTGTACCGCGTACACAGTAAAGGAATGAGACTGACATAAAAAGTCCTCGACCGATAGGGACCGAGGACTTTGGTTCTCAGGCGTGCGGGGTCTTCTACTTTTTGAGAGGACTTCGGAGTTCTCAAAAAACTCCGAAGTCCCTACTGCTGGGGAGCCTGATGGGGATCGAACCCACAACATCCACATCCACAGTGTGGCGCTCCGCCGATTGAACTACAGGCTCCATAATTGAACGGGCGAGATTATATCATTAGGCTGGGAGGCTCGCAAGGATTTTTTGGATAAATTCAAAAGCCGACTCGCGCGCGACCTTCGCTTGTTCGCCATTCGTCAAATTTTTAATCGCGACCAAATTCTGCGCGACTTCGTCTGGACCCAAAGTGACTGCCACGCGCGATTTCATCTTATCGGCAAACTTGAACTGCTTTTGAAGTTTCGCAGGTTCGGGATAGCACAGCACGTTCAGCCCTGCGCGACGAAGTTCTGCGGCTAGCGAAAATGATTCGCGCAAGAGACTCTCGTCAAAAATTGTGACGATCACGGGCGCGGGGCTGGGAATAAATTCGGGCAGCAGACCTTTTTCTTTGAGAACAATTCCCATGACGACATCGCCCATTGCGAAGCCAACGCCCGATAACGACTGCCCGCCCACATCAGCGAGTAAATTATCATAACGTCCGCCGCCAAGAATGGCGCGCTTGACCGAGCCGCTGGTATCGAAGGCTTCAAAGACTGTGCCAGTGTAATACAAAAGTCCGCGCATGATGTTGGGATCAAACTTGACGTATTCGCCCACGCCCAACGCTTCTAACGCGGAGAACAAACGGACAAGTTCATCGCTATTTTTCCATAAATCGAAATTGTCAAGGATATTTTTTAAACCGTCCAGTTGCGTTTGCGATAATCCAATTTCAAGCGCGTACGAATCCCATTTTGCAGATTCCATTTTGGAGCGACGATCTACAAGATTGGAGACCTCCATGCGTTTCTCGGCGGGAATAGCGAGCGCGTCAAATTCAGAATCCATGAGGCGGCGGTTATTAACATAAATGGTCGCCAAGTCTGAAGTGAGTCCAACCGCGCGGAGGAAAGTCGCGGCGACAGCAATCAATTCCGCGTCGGCTTCGGGCGAGTTGACTCCGAGCATATCCAAATTCCATTGAAAGAATTCGCGGCTGCGTCCCTTTTGCGGCTGCTCGTATCGCCAAAACGGACCGAACGACCACCAACGCGCAGGGAAAGTTAATTCCCCTTGTTTGGCGGCGATCATCCGAGCAAGACTCGGCGTGAGTTCGGGTCGCAACGTAACAAAATCTCCGCCGCGATCTTGAAAAGTAAACGATTGTTTCTTAACGAGTTCCTCGCCCGATTTTGCCGCGTAAAGATCAAGGGTCTCAATAAAAGGACCGTCATATTCTTGATAGCCAAAAGATTGCGAAGCCGCGCGGACCTTCTCATAGATGAAATTACGAAGCGCCATTTCTTCGGGATAAAATTCGCGTGTGCCTTTTACGGATTGAATTTTGTTGCTCATAGTTGCTCCAGTGTTTGCATTCTATCATGGGTTATATAGATTGCGCCGCCGGCAATTTTTTTATTCAATTTGACACGCGCCCATTCATCGTGTATCCTTGCAACGTCCGGGCAGGATCGGCGCGGCGAAACCTTTCGAACTCCGCCAGGATCGAAAGATAGCAACGGTAAGGAAGAGTTTTCGGGCGCCGCCGACTCCCTGCTCGGACATTTTTTGTTTATAATCCCTCCCATGAAATTATCAAACTGGATAACCCTCATCGTCGCCGCAATGATAGGCATCGCGGCAGGTTTGATTTACGGCTGGGTCGTCAGTCCCGTTCAATATGTTGACGTAACGCCCGGCATCATGCGCGCCGATTACCGCGCCGATTATGTTTTGATGGTCGCCGAAGCGCATCAACATGAACAAGATTCTGAAACCAGCGCGCGCCGACTCGCTATGTTAGGCAGCGACTCGCCTGCCAAAATTGTCGAAGCAACTTTGATCTACGCCGCCCAAAACGGATTTACCGAAAACGAGATCATCGTCTTGCAGGGATTGCTAACCGCCATGCAGACATATCAACCGCAGGGGAGCAACGTCCCATGAAATCTTTGCGACAATTTTTTCTGCCCCTCATACTCGCGCTGTTGATCGGATTTGGAATCGGTCTAGCGTATTCATGGTTGATCTCCCCCGTCAAGTATGTGGACGCGAGTCCCGCGCTTTTGCGCGACGACTTCAAAGATCAGTATCGCATCGTCATCGCCGCGTCCTATGCGTCGGCGCATGATTTGGAACGCGCCCGCGCGCGCCTTAACTTATTGGGCGACGCAGACTCGATTGGCGCATTAAGCGCGCAAGCGCAACGCATGGTCGGCTCAAGCGAATCGGATAAAAATAAACAACTGCTGGCGCTGCTGGCAAACGATTTGCAAAAAGGCATCGTCAGTATTCCAGCGACAAGCGCTCCGTTTGCGACAGAAACAAAAACAGCAAATACAACAATTGCGACATCTTCGACAAAAGTCTCCGCCCAACAAACATCCACGCCTGAATTAATTAAAGAAACCGCTACGCCGACAGCGGAGACGATACAAACTCCTTTTGCAATGCTTGCGTTCACGCTCACGCCGCGTCCCACATTTACATCCATCCCAAATGTTGGCGCGCCCTTCGCTTTAGCGGCGCAGGATACGGTCTGCGATCCGGGCATTCAATCGGGCTTGCTGCAATTCACGTTGATCGATTCGCGCCGCAGACAAATCGCGGGCGTTGAGATTATCGTCACGTCCATCGCGGGCGAGGATCATTTGTTTACCGGTTTCAAACCCGAACTCGGAAACGGGTACGCGGATTTCGTCATGCAGGAAAATACCAGTTACAGTATCAGAGTCGTCGAAGGCGGAACTTTTATCAACAACATTTCCGCGCCAAGTTGCAACGATCCAAATGGGAAAAAATATTTGGGCGGGCTAGCGCTGACATTTCAACAGTAACGCGCCATG
>JAVHOY010000307.1:0-1526 GCA_036170295.1 bacterium | reverse complement strand
TTGTAAAAATATCGCCGTCGAGCGTGTTCATCTTGGTATGGAATTCAACCAGCGCGACTCCATCGCCGATGTCAAACAGCGACGCGCCCGCATTCTTGCTGATTTCTTTCTTCGTGCCGCGCAAATCCTTCAAAAACACAAAGCCTTCAGGTTGTTTCAACTTGACATATTTTTTTTTAGCAGCGTCGTACACCCCAACTTTGTTATCGCCCTTGCATTGATAGAAAGTCTCGATGCCGCTCTTCAACATTTCATCCACCCACTTCGCGGGCGCATATCCTTCCTTCTTCATCGCCTTGACCGTCTCTTTCACGCCGAGCATATCCCAAATTTCAAAGGGACCCGCTTCGTGCATGAAACCCCATCGGACGGCGTCATCTATCGGCTTGGCGGTATCCGCAACTTCGGGGATGATGGTGGAGACATACTGGAAACTTTGATAGGTCAACGCTTTGACGAGTTTCGCCGCTTTATCATCCGCTTCAAGCATGACCTTGAGCCTGTCACCCAATCCCTCGACATCTTTCGCCGCCTTGACAGAGTCAAAGCGCGGCTTGCCTGCGGGGACATGCTCCAACGTATTCAAATCCAACGAATAGAATTGCTTCTTGCCTTCCGCGTCGCGGACTTCTTTATAGAAGCCGACTTTGGTTTTGTTGCCGAGCCATTTGCGTTCGAGCAAAGTATCCATCAACTTGCGCGGCTTTTCTGCGGCAAGATATTTTTGTCCGAGTTTGTCATGCGGAATCAACGGCGCGAGATTCTTGCCAACGTGATCCCACACGTCCACGCCGACCAAATCTATCAGCCTGAACGTTGCCGTTTTTGGGCGACCCATCAGAGGTCCAGTAAGAGCGTCCACTTCGTCCACTGTGTAATCGTTGTTGAGGATGAAGTCCAGCGCAAACGCGCCCGTTCCAAACGCGACGCGATTGCCAATGAAGTTCGGCGTATCTTTGCAAAGCACAACGCCTTTGCCCAAACGATTTTCGCCAAAGCGAGTCATAAACTCAACAACGTCTTTGGATGTGTCGGCGGTTGAAATGATTTCCAGCAATTTCAAATAGCGCGGCGGATTGAAGAAATGCGCGCCGAGAAAATGTTGCTTGAATTCCTTCGAGCGACCTTCGGCAATCGCGTGAACGGGAATGCCCGAAGTGTTGGTGGAAACAATCGCGTTCGGCTTGCGGACTTCGTCAATGCGAACCATCAAATCCTGTTTGATTTTCAAATTCTCGACGATGACCTCGCAAATCCAATCCGCTTCGGCGACCGCGCCGAAATCATCTTCCAGGTTTCCAAGCGTGACCAAAGTTTTCAATTCAGAAGACATCAAGTTGGAAGGCTTGGCTTTCAAACAGCGATCCCAGCCTTCTTTGACGATTTTATTTTTATCAGGCGAGTCATTTGGAACAATATCCAACAGCGTGACAGGCACGCCGATATTCGCCAGATGCGCCGCAATCGCCGCGCCCATTGTGCCAGAGCCGATGACGACCGCTTTGTGTATGTTGTATTTCATGGTT
>JAVHOY010000306.1:0-6876 GCA_036170295.1 bacterium | reverse complement strand
ATGCTTTCGATAAGTACTATTATCGAAAGCATTGACTTTCCAATCGAAATCCATATAATGAAATCTATGACAACCTCTAACGCCAAATCTACAACCATTTCTGACGCAATAAACGAATATTTGAATATGGTAAAACGCTCTCGCAGCAAACACACAGCGCTTGCGTATAAGAATGCGTTGAAAATTTTCCACGAAGCGCTTAAGAAAAAAATACTGGATACAGACTCAACCCCCATTGAAAAACTCACAGAAGATTTGATCTCGCCAGTGACAGAATATCTTAGCGTCTACGCTTCTGCAACTGAACAATTATATTTACAAGCTGTAAAAGGTTTTTACCAGTATGTTGACGCGGAGCGTTTGGCGGATATTAATCAATCTCGCGTGAACATACTAATCAAACAACGTTCGCGCCGTCCAGGTATAAGGTTTCCGCAATTTCCAATGGATGATATTGAAAGTCTTTTATCTAAAGTAGAAAGCATTGAAAATCTGTCTGTCGCTGTTGGCGACGAAGAACTTGCCAATGTGAAACTACGCGCATATCGAGACCGCGCCTTTTTGCTGACTTTGGCTGACACAGGCTTGCGCGTTCATGAAGCCTGCAATCTTAGGCGCGGCGATATTGATTGGAATGAACAACGCGCCGTTATTATTGGCAAAGGCGATAAGCAGGCTGTCGTTCGTTTTACTTCGCGTTCGCTTCAAGCCATCAAAGATTATTTAGCGCGGCGAGCGGAACTTGACGGAGGTTCGGGAAAGCAATTGAGTTCTCTGCCTATTTTCGCGCGCCACGATAAAGGCGCTGGGAAAAAAATAAAACCAATGACGCCTACCGCTGGACGCAATATCGTCAATCAGCGCGTGGAGCAATTTCTAGGCAAGGAGACGGTTGGCAAAATAACCCCTCATTCCTTCCGCCATTATTTTGTCACATCTATATTGCGCGGCACCGCCAATCTTAAATACGCTCAAGAGCTTGCGCGGCATAAAAATATTCAAGTCACGCAGAGATACACTCACCTTTCAAATGAAGAATTAGACAAAGCGTATTACGACGTCTTCGAGAAAAATTCAAAGAAGCCGTGAGGTTACCCAACTATCTCTTCGCTCTTTTTCTCAACATAATCCCAATACGAATTTATTAATAACTTTGTCCGCTTCCCCACGCTCCCCTGCCCTACTGGCTTATTGTCAATTGAGACGATGGGAACAATTCCGCGCGAACTGGACGTCAGAAACGCTTCGTCAAATTTTTCGTTTACACGCGGCGCGCGATATTCGATTTGCATCCTCTGCCCTCTTGCGATTTGCAACACTGCTCTGCGCGTTACGCCAAGCAAAATTCCGCGTCGCGCGGTGATGAGTGTGCCGTCATTGTTCGCAATGACATAGAAGTTAGACGTCATTCCTTCCAAGATATTTCCATTCTTTGTTAATAAAATTTCAAACACATTTTTGCTCAATAGATTTCTCTGCGCCGCACTTTCAGCGATGAAACCTGTATCTTTAATGCGCGGATCATGCCTTGACGTCGCCGAAGTAATAACACGGACTCCATTCGCATAAATGCTTTCAGACAAAGATGTGAACGGTTGAACGCCGATATAAATTTTTCCCGTATCCTTTGTTAAAATTAAACGCACACGCGATTCACTCGGCAGACTTTTTTTCGTCAGCAAAGCGATCCGCGCGCGCAAGGTTGACTCGTCCACTGACGGAGTTAAATTTGCGTCATTCGCAGGCGCATACAATCTTTGTAGATGCTTCCGCAACCCCATGACTCGCGTCCCGTTTGAGAGTGTGCTGAAGGTCGTATAAAACCCCTGCGGCAATTCGCGTGTCAGTTCGTCAAGCGTAGATGCGTTTGTTTGCAACGAAACATTTTTTGCTTTTTTGATTTCAAATGCTTTTGTGTTCATGGCGTGATTCTACCCCCGAAGACTCGCACAGTTATGTTGGTTTTGGCGGATTCACAGGCAGTTGTATATAAAACACGCAACCGGGAAATTCAACTTCATCGTGACCAGCGCTCTCCACCCAAATTTTTCCGCCATGCGCCTTGATTGCTCCGCGGGCAATGGCTAACCCCAAACCAGGTCCGCCGCCTTTGAAAGTGGTCTTGCCCGAAGAATGAATCGCCACGCCGCTGACTTGATAAAATTTTTCAAACACAAGATCGTGATGTTCCGCATCCAAACCGATGCCCGTATCGCGGACGCTGATTTCGACGCCCGCTTCATTACCTTCCATGAGAATTGAACGCGAGCGCACCGCGATTTTTCCGCCGTCAGGCGTGTACTTAATCGCATTAATGATCACATGATGCAAAGCCTTTTCGATCAAGGTCGGGTCGGCGTTAATCATGGATATGGTTTCGTCGTGTTCAATATTTATTTCGATCTTTCGTTCCTCCGCCGCTTTAAGCAACTCGGACACAACATCGTGAAGCATACTTTTCACTAAAATCGGCGAAGGGATCACCTTCAAGGTTTCGCTGTCGAGCCGCGTCACATCGAGCATCATATTGACCACTTCGTGCATACGGTCGGCGCCTTTGATGATGCCGTCCACCACTTCGCTGGTCGTCGGATTTTCTTTGACGCCCGCAAACGATTTCAGCAAATTGACGTAACCCTTAAGCACGGTCAGCGGTGTGCGAAGTTCGTGCGCCGCAACTTGAATAAATTCCAATTTGTTGCGATCCAACTGGCGCAGAATTTTATTCGTGCGTTGCAAATCTTGAATCGCCATTTGATCGTTGGCGCGCATACGATTTAATGTCGTGCGGATAATATCAATTGCCATTGTCGGGCTGCGACTCAGCGTGGCTTCAAAATCCTTTTTCCCCATTTCAAGCGCGGTTAATTTCGTTGTCGCGCAAACTGTCGCGGAGCGCGGCGCGTTTTGAATTAAAGACATCTCCCCCACCCAATCGCCTCTGTTGACGGTGCGCAACGTCCGCTCGCCTTCCGATTCGCTAATGCGCTTGGTGATGACCGCCTCGCCGTCCGCGATGATATAAAACACATCTTCATCAGCGCCTTCGTGACATAAAACATGACCTGGCGGATACGAACAAAGACGGGTCAAAGCCGCCATTTCTTGCAGTTCGTCATCCGCCAAGCCATCGAACGCCAGACGCAAAAGAGAAACTTTATCGAAAGCGTTTATCTCGCTCATAAAAGTTATTTCTTAGGCGGTTTGGGCTGTTCTTTCTTTTTCTTCTTTTTTTCTTTATTCTTTTGCTGTTCCTTGTTTGCCATTTTGATCTCCTTTCAAAAAATTGAAACGACTTCGCGAATTATATCATCTTACATTTATAATAATCTTCATGCCCATTTCATTTTTCGAGATTCGAGTTTGCGTCAGTTGTGGATTGCGCTATCCGCTTACTGAGGGACATCCTTTCGGCGCGCGCTGTCCACATTGTTTGGGAGAAACCCGCGCGGTGTTGAAGCGCGAACTGGAAGATCCAATTTGCCGCGAAGAAACAAAATTCGTAAATAAAAAAGCAGCGCTGTTAGATAACATCCGCTCAGCGTGGAATGTGGGTTCTATTTTTCGCAGCGCGGATGGATTTGGATTTGAAGCCGCCTATCTCTGCGGAATTACGCCAACCCCAGAAGTTGCCGCCGTCCGAAAAACCGCATTGGGCGCGGATGAGTTTGTAGCGTGGTCGCAGCATAAAGATGCGGTTCAATTGGCGCGGGAATTAAAGCAAGCGGGCTGGAAAATTTTCGCACTTGAAGAAGATAAACGCTCAAAGCCTCTTGACCAAATTGCCAAATTACCTAATACCTTACTTATTGTCGGCAACGAAGTGAGCGGCGTTGACCCCGAACTGCTCGATCTCGCCGACGAAATTTTTTATATCCCCATGCGCGGACAAAAGCGTTCGTTCAATGTCGCCAACGCTTTCTCAATTGCGGCGTATGCGTTAACTGCGCCGTAACATTTTTGCGATCAACACCAGCGGATGTTCGGCGGTTTTCTGCGCGCCGTGTTTGATCTGCAATCTGCAAGCCGAGCCGCTTGAGACAATTTGCGTTGCATCGTCTAATTCTCGCAACTTCGGAAATAACTTCAACTCCCCCACTTGCATTGAAAGGTCGTAATGTTCCGCGTCATAGCCGAAAGCGCCAGCCATGCCGCAACAACCTGCGTCAACAATTTCCACATCAAAGCCGCAGGCGCGCAACATGGCTACTGTAGCGGATGTTCCGCTCGGCAACCCATCGTCGGCGAGTCCTTCGGCGCGTTGATGGCAATGCGGATGAAAAGCAATTTTTTCTTTTCGAATGTTGCGCGATGTTATTTTTTCTAAATCCACGTTTCGCAAAATAAATTCATCCATTAACCGCACACGCTTGCTAACGGATTCAATCTCCGCGCAACGTTCAGGAATCAGCGCGGCGTATTCATGTTTGAGACAATAGATTTCCGGCGGTTCGCAACCGACGATGCTCAAGGTTGATTCCGCATCGCGGAGTTTTATCGCGTCCAATAATTTTTCGGCGTGGGCGCGCGCGGCGTTGATAAATCCCTTTGAAAGCAGCGAAGTCCCCGCGCCAATCAGCGGCAAAATTTTCACGTCATAACCGGCGGCGCGCAAAATATCAAACGCGGCTTGCTCCACTTCGGGTTCAAGATAACGCGAGAACACATCTGATAAAAAGATGACCGACTTCGTATTTACTTGTTTGCCTGCATATCTGTTTACCCGCTTGCTTGCATAAACAGGAAACGGTCTTTTCTCCGTAATTCCAGCCGTGCGCGCAATTATTTTTCGCGACCAATTCGTTTTCATAAAAGCGTTCGCCAAAGGCGCGACGGGCGATAAATATTTTGAAACAACGTCAAAATATCCAAACAAATAATCGCGCAGCGGACGGCGATGCGTTTTGTAATACTCATTCATAAATTCGTATTTCAACTTCGGCATATCCACGCCGCTGGGACATTCGGAAGCGCAGCCCTTGCAGGCGAGACAAAGGTCGAGGGCAGCGAATGTGGATTGTTCGTAATTTGCGGTTCGTAATTCGTGATTAGTAATTAGACCGCGCAAAAGATTTGCCCTTCCCCTTGTCGAGTTCGCTTCTTCTCGCGTGGCTTGAAACGACGGACACATCACGCCCGTTGTTTTTCTGCATACGCCTTGACCATTACACTGTTCGATGGCGCCGGCAAGTCCGCGTGTGTGATCGAAATGCAACGCGGATTTCCACGCCTGCGCGCGATAATTTTCGCCGTAACGCAAATGCGTATCCATTGGCGGCGCGTCCAACATTTTATGGGGATTCAAAATATTATCGGGATCAGCGGCGCGTTTGAGCGAGCGCATCGCTTCGGCGATTTCTGCGCCATACGTTTTTTCGATCCACTCGCCCGCGACGATTCCGTCGCCATGTTCGCTGCTCATCGAGCCGCCGAGTCGCAAGGTCAATGCGAAGACTTGTTCGCCGATGCTTCTCAATGCTCGTACGCCTTCGCCTTGCAACAAATCAAGAATTGGGCGGATATGCAAACATCCGCCGGAAGCGTGCGCGTAAATTCCGCCTTCGACGCGATGCGCGCGTAAGATCATTTCAACTTCGCGCACGAACTCGCCCAAGCGCTCAACTGGCACAGCGCAATCTTCGATGAATGCGGCGGGACGCGCAGACTGCGGACGCGAATCTAAAATACCCAAACCCATTTTGCGGATGTTCCACACACGCGCTTGGTCTTCGCGCGATTCGGCAACGACCAACACGTCGCCGATTTTTTTCACTTGCTCTTTTATTTTTAGCGGATCATCGCCGCTGAATTCGACGACCAACACCGCCGCAGGGTCGCCAACCATCCACGACATTTCGCGCGCATAAGTTGGGACTCCACGCGCCAGACGAATAATCATTTGCGGAATCAACTCGATTGCGCTGGGATTAAATTCGAGCAAGCGTAAAACGTCATCGCATGACGCGGCGATGCTTTCATAAGCCAACACGCCCAGAATTGTATGCTTTGGTTTTCGCACCAAGTTAACTTTTGCGCGGCGCATGACGGCGAGAGTCCCTTCGCTGCCGGCAAGCAAAGGCGCAAAGTTGAAGGTCGAAGGTTGAAGGTCGAAGGCGTTGTTGTAAACTGACCAGTGATTTTCAGGGTTTGTCCATTGCGGCGGAGTTGACGGACTCCATGGCAACAAATAATTAATGCGATAGCCCGCCGAATTGCGCCATGATTTTGGAAAGTTTTGTTTGATTGCTTCCGCATATTTTTCGCGGATATTCATCGCAGCCGCAACAATTGCGCCGTTTCTAAATTCTAAATTCTGAATTCTAAATTCTGAATTTACTCCTCCCCACGTTGCCAGACTTCCATCCGATAAAATCACGTCCGCAGAAATTAAATGATCCGCCGACATGCCGTACAAAATAGAATGCGCGCCAGTTGCGTTATTACCAATCACGCCGCCCATTGTGGCTCGCTCTGCGGATGCGGGATCGGGTCCATACATCAAACCGAATTTTGCGGCAGCTGTATTGAGCGCGGCGAGAACGACGCCAGGTTCTACAATCGCAGTTTGAGACGCGAAATCAATTTCGATAATAGAATCCAAATGGCGCGAGCAATCCAAGATCAAGGCTGCGCCAATCGCCTGACCGCCGAGCGACGACCCCGCGCCGCGCGGCAGAATCGGAATTTTATATTTCGCGGCGAGTTCGACAGCCGCGTGTAAATCATCCTGCGTTTTGGGAATGGCAACGCCAAGCGGTTCGATTTGATACATCGAAGCGTCGGTGGAATATAAAACGCGAGACGCTGAATCAAAGCGCAGGTCGCCTGCGAAATGTTTTTTTAATTCGTGAAGAAAATCGGCGTTCATGATTTATT
>JAVHOY010000305.1:0-1528 GCA_036170295.1 bacterium | reverse complement strand
GGAGGCGCATTATGTACAGAACTCATACTTGTGGAGAATTACGAGCCAGTCACGCGGGGCAAAACGTGACGCTTGCGGGCTGGGTGAATCGCCGCCGCGATCATGGCGGCGTGGCATTTTTTGATTTACGCGACCGCGCGGGAATTATTCAAATCACGATCAATCCTGATTTGCCCAAAGAGATTCTTGATCAAGTTGCGAATGTTCGCTTTGAATGGGTTTTGCAAATCGAAGGTCTCGTTCAAAAACGTCCCGATGGCATGGCGAATCCAAAAATGGAAACGGGCGAAATTGAAATCATCGCAAAAAATATCACTGTGCTGAATCCCGCCAAGACGCTGCCCTTCATGGTCAGCTCGGATGCAGATTTGCCCGATGAAAACACGCGTCTCAAATATCGCTACCTTGATTTGCGCCGCGAGCGTTTGACCAAGAATATGGTCTTGCGCCATAAGGTGATTAAGTTCATGCGCGATTATCTCGACGAGCAAGGTTTTATCGAAATTGAAACGCCCATCATGTTCAAAGCCACGCCCGAAGGCGCGCGCGATTATCTCGTCCCGTCGAGAGTCTACCCCGGTCAGTTTTACGCGCTGCCGCAATCGCCGCAGCAGCTCAAACAATTGTTGATGGTCGCGGGCATGGATAAATATTTTCAAATTGCGCGCTGCTTCCGCGATGAAGATTTGCGCGGCGACCGACAGCCCGAATTCACGCAGTTGGATATGGAAATGTCCTTCGTTCACCGAGACGATGTGCTGGCGCTGACGGAAGATTTGTTTACCAAAATGCTTCCCGCTGTTACGCCAAATAAAAAATTATTGTCCTCGCCGTGGAAAAAACTCTCTTATCAAGAAGCGTTGGAAACATACGGTTCGGACAAACCCGACTTGCGCTTCGGTATGGAATTGATGGACGTTGCGGATGTTTTCGCCAAAAGCGAATTCCGCGTTTTCAAATCTACGTTGGAATCGGGCGGCGCAATCAAATGTATTGTCGCGCCGAAATCGGCGGGCATGTCTCGCAAGGAAGTGGACGCGCTGACCGAGATTGCGAAATCGTTTGGGGCGAAGGGAATGCCTACGCTCGCGATCACCTCTGAAGGCGTGAAAGGCAGCGCGTCGAAATTTGTCACGGCAGAAGAAATTGAAGCGTTGAAATCCAAAACGGGAGCGGGCGCAGACGACTTGATTGTCTTCGCAACCGATGAGCGTAAAGTCGTCAATAAAGTTCTTGGCGGACTGCGTTTGTGGTTCCGCGATAAATTGGATTTAGCGGATAAAGACATGATGGCGTTCGCGTGGGTCGTGGACTTTCCGTTCTTCGCGTGGAACGAAGAAAATCAACAATGGGAATCGGAGCATCATCCGTTCACCATGCCGAAGTTGGAAGACCTGCCGAAGTTCGACACCAACCCCGGCGAAGTTTTCTCCGATGCGTATGATATGGTTTGCAACGGCTACGAGATGGCGTCGGGTTCAATTCGTATTCATCGCCGCGATATTCAAATGAAGATGTTCCAAATGCT
>JAVHOY010000304.1:0-1534 GCA_036170295.1 bacterium | reverse complement strand
TTTCATAAATCGCAATAAATTCTTGAAACAGTTCGTCGTAAATTTTGCGGTGAGCGGGATTGGGCGCGTAAGTATTTTCAATCTTTACATGCGTTCCGATCTCGTCATATTTCAAAATTCCCATGCCAGCGGATGCGAGCAGCGCCGCGCCGCGCACATTGGCTTCAATCGGGTCTTTCACTTGACGAATGGGACGGTTCAACACGTCCGCGTGAATTTGACACCAGATGTTAGACTTCGCGCCGCCGCCGACCATGTTGATCGATTCGACGGGACGCTTGTTGAACAGTTCGACATACTTCAACAACCAGCGCGAGTTATACGCCACACCTTCAAAGACGGCGCGCACCATATCCGCGCGCGTGGTATTGAGCGATTGATTATAGAATCCGCCGCGCACGAGATGATCGTCTATCGGAGTCCGCTCGCCGTAAAGCCATGGTGTGAAGATCAACTTGCCGCTGCCGGCGGATGTGCGCTCCGCCATTTGGTCAAGCCGTTGATAAGCGTTCGCGGGTCTTTCTCCCAGCGATAATTCATCTTGCGGAAATAAAATATTGTTGCGTAAATACTGCAAACATCCGCCCGCCGATTCTTGTTCGTTGGTGAGCAAATATCGTCCGGGAATTCCCGAAGGAAGCGCGGCGAGATTATGAAATAAATCCGTTTTCTTAAATGGGACATGACAAGTCAGCCAGCCCGATGTGCCGATGTATAAATGCGGTTCGTAATCTTTCACCGCGCCCGATCCAACTGCCGCCGAATGAATATCGGGCGAACCCATGAAAACTTTTACGTCGTCGCGCAAACCCCATGCGCGGGCAACATCGGGGCGCAGAGTCCCTAGCAAAGCGTTGGCAGGTTTCAAGTCGGGAAGTTTTGCGCGGTCTATTCCCGCCAGTTGAATCAGCCCGTCGTGATATTTTACATTTTGAATATCGCGGTTATCCGTCACCCAATGCGCGATGATCGAATTGAACGATGCGGCGAATTGTCCCGTTAATCGCAAGCCGATGTAATCCATCGGCTCAAGAAATTTATAGGCGCGTTGATAAATTTCGGGGCGAACATTTTTGAGATATAAAATATGCGCGATGGGGTCTTTGCCCGAATTGCCCGGCGCGCCGCCCGTGAGGCGAATCCAGTTGATAAGTTTTGGCAGCGCGTACCCTTCGATCTTTGGAAAGCCGTCCGCCATTTTGTGAATGTATGGCGCGCCGCGCGAGTCCATCCAAATAATTGCATTGCCGATTGCATTGCCTTCTTGATCCACCGCGACAGTTCCCGACCATTGCGCGGTGTTTGCAACGGCGACGACGTCGTCGTTTGAAATTAAATTTTTTGCAAGCAGACGTTTGCCCGCCGTTTCAATCGCGTTCCACCAATCCGCAGGAGATTGCTCCGCGCCGCCGTTGGGTAAAAGCATAAGCGGCGTTTCTTCAAATTCGCTGGAGACGAGCTCGCCTTGCGTGGTAAATAAAGCGACTTTGGGACCCGATGTGCCGAGATCAATGGCGAGGATATATTTATTGTT
>JAVHOY010000303.1:25664-26884 GCA_036170295.1 bacterium | reverse complement strand
TTTGTCTTCACTGGCGGCGAGATCGTCAACGAGTTTCTCATGTCTGCAGGATATTTGAGCGGCGCGCACGATGCGAGTTGTCCCATTTATAAAAAAGTCGCGTCGCTGCGCCCGGCGTGGATGCGGAAATGAAGCGCGATACATCCATAGATATTCTCAAAGGCATTGGCTGCCTTGTGATGATCGTGGCGCATTCGAGTTTGAACATTGGCGGATATGAAATTTTCAAATTCTGGGGCGGACTTGCGCCCGTGTTATTTTATTCCGCCGCCGGTGTGACCGCCGCCTTTCAAGCGAAAAAATACAAACCGCGCGGCGTGTTATTGACCTACGCTTTTTTGATCCTGCTCGGATTTAGTTTCAACCGCATCACCGACCCGGGTTTTCTAAAAGAAATCGAATTCGATATTATTCAAATGATCGCTGTCGGTTCGTGCGCGATCTATCTGCTTGAATATTACGTCCGCCCGCGCGCATGGATGTATTTGCTTTTGGGATTCATGGCATTTGGATTGAAATTTATTTTGCAGGCGCTGCTCGCCGGCGTATCAATTGTCGGCGTAACCAATCTGCTGATTCCGCCGGGAATCTTCCCAATCTTTCCGTGGCTGTTTTTATTTTTCTTTGGAATCTTTGCGTACCGCGTCAATAACTATATCAATCTCGGTTTGGCGTTTGGCTTCGGCGCGATGTTGTTTATCCTGCAAAAAATAAATTTTCCGCTTGATCTTGAAAATAAATGGGATATGTCTTCGGGATATTTTCTCGCGTGCAGCATTTTGACCTTCGCCGCTTTTTTTATTTTGCGCGCGATTCCGTTTTTTCAGCAAAGACAAAACGGCTTGCTGATTTTTCTTGGCAAGAACTCGCTGCTGTTTTTATACATTCACTTTCCGATTATTCTTTATCTAAAAGAGATGCGCATTCAGCGCGCGGTGAAGTTGATTTTCAAAAACCCCTATCTTTTTTGGCTGCTGGCTTTGGCGCTGACCTTAGCCGCCATGTTCGTTCTGATCTGGCTGGCAAAGTGGAAAATTGCCGCGCAGATTTTTGATCGTCTGCCCGTTTGGGTTGTGATGACAATTCTTGTATTCGCCGTTGGGATTTTTATTTCCGCTGAAAATTTGACGTATTCAATTGAAATCGCGTTGGGAATTTTAACCGCGCTGTTTTATCCAAAACTGGGAAATATCTTCAAACAAAAATTATAAGATTTGCTC
>JAVHOY010000303.1:0-25564 GCA_036170295.1 bacterium | reverse complement strand
GCTGTTTTATCCAAAACTGGGAAATATCTTCAAACAAAAATTATAAGATTTGCTCAAAACATTTTAATCCGCTAATCCGCGCTAATCTTTGCCAATTTAAAAAGATTAGCGTAAATTCGTGAGGATTAGCGGACTCTTTTTATGTATACTTACAACACTATGCAACCTGCCTTCGTCCTCGTTGGAAAACTACACCGCGAATATATTTTGCCGCCTTCAAGTCCGCCGCTGGTGGATTCTCCCGGCGGCAGTTTGCTTTACGCCGCAGGCGGATTGGCGGTATGGAACAAGAACGCGGGATTAGTTGCGCGCGTCGGGCGCGATGTTCCGCAACAATGGCTGCGCGATCTTGACGAACGCGGATTCGATACGCGCGGCATTCGCGTCCTTGATCAAGATATGGACTTGCGAAAATTCATCGCGTTTACCGATACGCTTGAGCGCAGTTCGACCAACGCCGTCTCGCATTTTGCGCGCAGAAAACTTGTATTTCCAAAATCGTTGTTGGGATATCAAACCGCAGACGATTCGCGCAAAGACCCGCGCGCGATAGACCCAACTTCGCCCGCGCTGCGCGACGTTCCCAAAGCGTATCAAAATGCGCGTTGCGTACATCTATGTCCATTTGACTTCACCAGCCAAAGTCAGATGATTAACATCTTCAAAGGCGGCGCGACTCAAACCGTCAGTTTAGATCCCGCGCCCGAATATATGACTCCCGCGTTATGGCGCGAACTGCGGATCGCGTTGCAAGGCGTGACGATTTTTCATCCATCCGAAGAAGAACTGCGCGCGCTGTTTTGGGGCGAGACCAACGACTTGTGGGAAATGGCGCGCAAGGTCAGCGAATACGGCGCGCAGATCATCGTGATCAAGCGCGGAAAAAATGGGCAGATGATTTACGACGCGGCGGGAAATCATCGCTACGAAATTCCCGCGTACCCCGCGCGCGTTGTTGATCCCAGCGGCGCGGGCGATTCCTTCTGCGGCGGATTTCTCGCGGGCTTTGAAAAAACGAACGATCCATTAATGGCGGCTTTATACGGCGGCGTTTCCGCTTCGCTGACGATTGAAGGCAGCGGAGCGTTTTATCCGCTGGAGGTTATGCCCGGTCTCGCCGAAGCGCGATTGTTTGCGTTGAAAGATATGGCGAGGGAAGTATAGAGGTAATTAGTAATTAGTAATTCGGATTCAAATCCCCAATTACCAATTACCCAATTACCTACATCTCAATCATGTATACTTAAACTCATGAATACTCCATCAACTAAACTCATAGACCTTGCTGTTGAAATTCAACAGATCGCCGCGCCCACGTTTGCCGAAGGACAGCGCGGCGAATTTGTGCGCGGACTTTTTGAAAAGGAGAATCTCAAAGATGTTTCAATGGATTCGTTGGGAAATGTTTACGCGCGGTTGCCCGGCAAACAGAAAAAATCCAAACCGTTGATTGTCTCGGCGCATTTAGACACCGTCTTTCCGACGAGCGTCAATTTGGCGGCGAAAAAAGAAACGGGGAAAATCATCGCGCCGGGAATCGGCGATAACTCGTTGGGCGTCGCCGCGTTGTTTGGAATCCTGTGGATGTTGCGCGAAAGAAAAATTGAATTGAAACATGACGTGTGGTTTGTCGCCAACGTTGGCGAGGAAGGACTCGGCGACTTGCGCGGAATGCGCGGCGTGGTGGAGCGATTTAATACGGATGTGATTTGCTATTTGGTGTTGGAAGGTCTCGCGCTGGGGCATGTCTATCATCGCGCAGTCGGCGTGCGGCGCTATCGCATCGCGGCGAAAACGGCGGGCGGACATTCGTGGTCTGATTACGGCAAACCTTCGGCGGTGCATGAATTGGCGGCGTTAGTTGCGCAGTTGACCGCGCTTCCCTTGCCGCGCGAGCCGCGCACGACGATGAACGTTGGCACGATCAGCGGCGGCACGGGAATCAACGTGCTGGCGGCGGAATCAAAATGCGATTTGGATTTGCGCTCCGAAGACCCAGCCGCGCTTGCGAAATTAATTCATCAAGTGGAAGACCTGATCGTCAATGCGAACCGCGAAGGAGTGAAGATCAGCGCGGAGATAATCGGTCAGCGCCCCGCGGGAGAAATTTCCGCGACGCATAGGTTGATCAAACTCGCGCTGGACTGCGTCCGCGTGCAAGGTTTGGATGCGGTTCTCACGTCTGGTTCGACTGACGCAAATATTCCTTTAAGCAAAAATATTCCCGCTCTCGTTATGGGAGTGACAACAGGCGGCGGCGCGCATACGTTGAACGAATATATTGATTCGGACCTAATTGAAAAAGGGATGGAGAGTTTGGCAAGGTTTGTGGAATTGGCTGGATAGTTCGGATAGACTTTTTGAATTCGTATTGGGGAAAAATGACTTTGAGAAAGTCATGTGAAAAT
The DNA here is from genome assembly GCA_036170295.1 of bacterium. Taxonomy (GTDB): domain Bacteria; phylum Chloroflexota; class Anaerolineae; order Anaerolineales; family Villigracilaceae; genus Villigracilis. The sequence goes on along the minus strand of JAVHOY010000303.1, from coordinate 23,156 downwards.
TTTAGCAAAAGCTTGCAAAAAATATGTAATAGTGTAAAATAAGGTTGCTCCAGTTAGGGTGCCCCCCTCACCCTGACTGGAGCAATTTTTTATTAACACGTCGCTTCATCTACAATGGTTATCTTATCTTCCTTGTTGGGAATAGCGCACAAAAACTCAAATAGATCATTCCCGATATTTTCGTAAAAATGCGGAACGCCTGCGGGGATTAAAACCGCATCGCCCGCTTTGACCTCATAGAGTTGATCGCCGATTCCGATTCTTGCATGTCCGCGCAAAACATATTGTTCATGTTCAACCGTGTTGGTATGGCGCGGCATTCCGCCGCCAACTTTCATAGAAAATTTTCGCAAGGCGAAGTTGGGTCCTTCTTGCGAAGAGATCAATACTTGAATGGTCGTATCCTTGCCGGCAGATACGTTCTTGGCTTCGACTTCGTTTGAATGTTTTACAGTCATGCTGCCTCCTTTTTTTAATTCATGCGATTACAAACTAGAGCGGACGTATAAAATATCGCCGTCCTTGACGAGATATTCTTTGCCTTCGAGTCTAAGTTTGCCTTTCGCTTTGGCTTCGTTCATAGACCCAAGATTGATCAGGTCTTCGTAGGAGATAACCTCCGCGCGGACAAATCCGCGCGAGAGGTCGGTGTGAATCTCGCCCGCCGATTCCTGCGCCGTCGCGCCGCGCTTCGTTGTCCATGCGCGCACTTCATCCTCGCCGACGGTAAAGAAAGTTTGCGCTTGCAACAGATCGTAAGAAAGATTGATCATTCTGTTTAAACTTAATTCTTTGATGCCGTACTCTTCCATGAATATTGCCGCATCTTCCGCGCTGAGCTGCGCGATCTCCATTTCGAGTTTGCCCATCAGCGCCACAGACGGATGATCGAGTTTCCCTTGCGGGTCTGGCGCGGTTTGACCTTCGCCCATGTTGAACACGGTCAAAATCGGTTTGCGCGTCAACAAGCCAAAACTGGCGAGTTCCTTTTTTTCATCGTTGGTAAATTCCATGCCGCGTAAAGGTTTGTTGTCTGAAAGCGTTTGATGGAGTTTCTCAAACAACTCAGTTTGACGCGCATTGATGGTTTTATCTGTGCCGCCTTTTTTGCGTTCCTCGATTAATTTCTCCAGTTTTCTTTCGACGGCGATTAAATCATTCAGCAACAATTCAGTGAGCATGTTTTCCGCGTCGCGCAACGGATCCACGCTGCCGTTCGGGTGCATGACGTTGCCGTCTTCAAATCCGCGCGCGACGAGAATCAAGCCTTCCATTTGATTGAGTTGATTCAAAAGTTGTCCGCTGATTCCGCTTTTTGCAGAACCCGATTCAAGTCCCGCGATATCCGCGTAGGCGATTTTGGTGTAGACCGTTTTGCGCGGATTGAACATCGCGGAGAGCTGGTTCACGCGCGGGTCGGGAACATCCACTACGGCGGTGTGAACTTCGATGCGTCCGGCGCTGGCGGTGGTCGGCGTATTGCCGCGTGTCAGCGCGTTGTAAATGGTGGTTTTTCCTGATTGGGGTAATCCTATGATTCCTAGTTTCATGCTTGACCTTATTCGTAAGAGTTTGTTATACTTGCGCTCGTTCAATAATCAATGCCGGAGTGGCGGAATAGGCAGACGCGCACGACTCAAAATCGTGTTCCCTACGGGAATGAGGGTTCGATTCCCTCCTTCGGCACCAAGATTATAACCGACGTCCTCTCCATGCGAGAGGACGTTTGTGTTTAAGGCGCGGAGACAATCCGACTGACAAATTTTTGGCGTCCCTGTTATTTATGCAAGAGTTCCAACGAATGATAAGTTTCCAAAAGGCTGACCAAAATATCGTCGGTGAAGGTGTGTATCTTTGTGTAGATCTGCGAAGTTTGGTCGGCGGGAACTTTCGCGTCCCCATAGACTTTGATGAGCGCTTCGATTAGCGCGTCGCGGAAAAATAAAAAGGCTTTGACCGCGTCCACATAATTCATGGCATAACGGCGGGCGCGCGAGGCGTATTGGTAGCCAATGGCGTACGCTTCAGAGGCTGCGTCCGCGCCGCCGCTGGCAACGTAAGCCATCAAGCCGTGAAACAAGGAACGCCCGCTTGTGCGATATTGCGCCCGCGCTTCCTCGTCTAATTTTTGATACCACGCCTGCGCTTCCAATTTTCCTTCCGAAATTTGTATGTGAATAGTTTTGATGATCTCCTGCATTAAATTTTCGTCGGCAACCTTGAGCGTTTTGTTATTGGCTTCAGCCCAAAGCAAAATTTCATCGCGCTTGTAGCGGCGATGTCCGCCCTGCGTTTTATGCGTAGGCAACACATTTTTATCCGACCATAATCTTATGGTGCTGGGATGTACGCCCAATATTTTTGCCGCGTCGCTTATCAAGAGCCATTCTTTGGTCATGTTTTGTTCTGCCGAATGTGATTTTTTAAATTCCGCTAATCTTCTTCAACGCTTCGCCAAAGCGCGCAACTTCATCCAATGTGTTGTAATGGGTCGCGCCGACGCGCACCATGCCGCCGCTTTCGAGCAAACCCAAGCGCTCCACAGTCGCCAGCGCGTAATAGTGACCGTCCCAAACATAAAAGCCCGCGTCGCCTAATTGTTTAGCCACGTCGTTGGGATGTTTGCCTTCCAGCGTAAATGAAACCGTCGGGACTCTTTCGTCCAGGCGCTTCATGTCCGTCAAGCCATAAATGCGCGTTCCTTTTACGGATTGAATCGTTTCGATTAATGCGCGTGATAACTCGAATTCATACGCCCTCAAAGCGGACATGGCTTGCTTGAAGATTAATCTGCGTCCGCTAAAGCCCGCGTCCTTCCACCCTTGAGATTGATCCTGCCCAAATTGATTCCCGATCCATTCAAAATATTCCAGCGCGCCTAAAAAGCCCGCGATGCCTTCGTGGTTTTGCGTGCCAGTCTCAAATTTATACGGCAGCTCGTTGGACGCGGGTCGAACCTTGTACGGCTTCAACGAATCAAGCAAATCGTATTTTCCATACAACGCGCCCGCGTGCGGACCAAAAAATTTATACGACGAGCAAACTAAAAAATCGCAGCCCAAGTCTTGAACGTCAATGGGACCATGCGGCGCATATTGAACCGCGTCCACATAAACGATTGCGCCCGCGTCCTTCGCCATCTTCGTCAACTTGCGGACAGGGTTGATCGTGCCGAGCGCGTTGGATGCGTACCCAAACGCGGCGATCTTCGGCTTGCGTTCCATTGCCTTTGCGAACTCATCCACTTTGAGCGTGCCGTCTTCCACGTCAATATCAATCCAATTAATTTTGCAGCCTTTATCTTCAGCGACTAACAACCACGGAGAAATATTCGCGTCGTGGTCAAGCCGTGTGACGACGATCTCGTCGCCCGCGTTCAAGTTCCGCGCCAACGTCCGCGAAAAATGCAGCGAGAGCGTAGTCATATTATTTCCAAAAATAATCTCTTCGGGGCGCGAGGCGTTGAGAAAATCCGCCATCGCTTCATGCGCCTCATGCAGAGTCTCGTCGGATTTGCGGCTAGTCTCAAACATGCCTTCGTGATTGGCGTTGTTTTCAAGCAAATATTTGTTGATGCGGTCAAGAGATTGTTTAGCGATCTGCGTGCCGCCGGGGTTATCTAAAAAAACTGCGGGACGATTCAAAGATGGAAATTGTTGACGGATGACATCCAAATCAAGTGACATGTGTAAGACTCCTTTTAATGAAAAGTAAACATAGAGATTGTATACTGAAATTGTACCCCACACAAAAGGAGACGCTATGTTTGAAAAAATGTTGCTAGCCGTAGACGGTTCTGTCCATGCCCTGCGCGCCGCTCGCATCGCCGCCGATTTGGCGCGCACCGTAAAAGCCAAAGAATTTCGTATTGTGGTGGCTTATGATTTCATCCCGCCGTATCTTGGCGAACCCAACATGCAATACGCAATTGACGCGCGTATGGAAGAGGCAAAATCTATTTTGGACGCGGCGGTCAAAACGGTGGGCGACCTGCCTTGCGAGATTCATACCGAGTTGATCGAAGGCTCAAGCGCCGAATCAATTATTGACGTGGCAAAGACGCGCCAAAGCGATTTGATCGTCATGGGTTCGCGCGGATTAGGTACGTTGGCGGGCTTGTTGCTGGGAAGCACGAGCCAAAAGGTTGTCGCTCATGCGTCGTGTCCAGTCTTAATAGTCAGATAGTCGTTAGTCAACTCGTCGCTAGTCGCTCGGCTTCTGCAAATTCTTCGGGCGTGTTGAGGTTGTTGAAACATAAACCCGATGGATCGTATTCTTTTATTTCTTGCGCGCTGAGCGTCCGCGCGCGGACTTGCGGAAACCACGAGACGACCTTCCACAAGTCCGCTTCAATCGCGGCTTCAATCGCGGGCAGGCAAGTCTCGCGGCGATATAAAGCGTGGAAGGGTTCGTAGCCTTCGTTAGTTTTTGCGATGACCACGTCCGCGTTTTCTGCGACCATGATTTTGGTTGCGCCCTCGAAAAGTTTCCTGCTGGCGAAAGGCATATCGCACGCGACGACTCCCACAAAAGAATTCGTCGCGGAGGCTATCGCAGTATACAGCCCACCCAATGCGCCGCGATTTGGTTTGAGGTCTGAAACCAGACGACAATTTAGAAATTTGTAATTATCGGGGCGATTCGTGGTCACAATGATTTCATCCGCAATGGGGGCGAGTTGATCAATCACGCGCTGAATGAGCGGCTTGCCTAAAAAGTTTTTCAGCGCCTTATCCTCGCCCATACGGGTGGATTGTCCGCCAGATTGAATGACAATGGTTAACATGGGTATATTATAGTAGAGACGGAGTAATGCTCCGTCTCTACTAATTTATTTCAACTGCGATTTAATTTTCTCAGCCGTATCTTTATATGCATTCAACTTATCGCGCTCCTTTTGAACAAGCGCGGCGGGCGCTTTGTTGGCGAAGTCGCCGCCAAGCAAATTTTCCAATCGTTGAATATGCGACTCGGCTTCTTTGAGTTCTTTTTCAAGGCGGGATTTATCGTTTGCAAGATCAACCATACCCGCAAGCGGAATATAAATTTCCACAGAGCCAATGACAAGGGCGGCAGCGTCGGCGGGTTTTTCATTCAGTGATTGGTAAATGATAAGTTGCGAATGATCGAGTCCTGAAAGCGCGGCGATGATTTGCGATTGATCTTTGATCAAGTCTGTTTTCGCGCCCGCAGAAATACTCGCCGCCATGCGTTTGCTCGGCGCGACATTTTTCTCCGCGCGTAAATTGCGAATCGAGCGCACGATTTCTTGAATCAATTCAAAGTCCGCAATCTTGGATTCTTCCCAACCTTCGGCTTCGCGCGGTTCAGGGAACTTCGCCACGATAAGCATTTGCGACCAATCCTTGCTGATCTCTTTCAGCGGAGATTCGTTCAATGCGTTTTTGAGATGTCCCCACACTTCTTCAGTCACAAAGGGCGTGAAGGGATGCAACAAACGCAGACAAATATCGAACACGCGCGCCAATGTTTCCACAGTTTGCATTTTGAATTCATCATTCTGCATTTGACTCTTCGCCGCTTCCACATACCAATCCGCGAAATCAGACCAGATGAAATCATAAATCTGCTGCCCCGCCTGCCCGTATTGGAAGTTTTGGAATTGACGCTCCACGTCGCGGATGAGAATTTGAAGTTTTGCCCAAATCCAAGAATCTGAAAGAGTCCAACCCTCGCCCCTTCGCCCCTCTCCCACTGGGAGAGGGGTTGGGGTGAGGGAATCAATCGCATTAATCACAAACTTACCCACATTCCAAATCTTATTTGCGAAGTTGCGATTCGCCTCCACTTTCTTCAAGCCGACATTGGTATCGTTGCCAGGAGTTGAACCCACAAGCAAAGTAAAGCGCAGCGCGTCCGTGCCGAAATCATCCATGACGATCAGCGGATCAATCACGTTGCCTTTGGTCTTGGACATTTTTTGTCCATGCTCGTCGCGCACAAGTCCGTGCAGATAAACGGTGTGGAACGGAATTTTGCCCGTATATTCCAAGCCGCTCATAATCATCCGCGCCACCCAAAAAAACAGAATGTCGTAGCCTGTCTCCATGTATGACGTAGGATAAAAATATTTAAGGTCAGGCGTTTGCTCGGGCCATCCCAAAGTGGAGAAGGGCCACAAGCCCGATGAAAACCATGTGTCCAACACATCGTCGTCTTGACGAAGGAGCGTCGAGCCGCAAGTCGCGCATTGGGTCGGGTCTTCGCGCGTCACGGTCATGTGATTTTCAGGGCAGTACCAAACTGGGATGCGATGTCCCCACCAAAGTTGGCGGCTGATGCACCAATCTTTAAGATTTTCCATCCAGTTGTAATAAGTTTTTTCAAAACGCTCAGGCACAATTTTAATTCTGCCGTCTTTCACCGCATCGAGTCCCGCTTTGCCAAGCGACTCGATTTTCACAAACCATTGCGTCGAGATCATCGGCTCGATAATTTCTCCGCCGCGCTGCGAACGCGGAATAGTCGTCGTATAGTTTTCTTCTTTGATGACAAGCCCCGCGTCTTTCATCTCAGCCCAAAGATTTTTCCGCGCCGCGAAGCGATCCTGTCCCTGATATTTTCCGCCGTTCTCGTTGACCTTCGCTTCTTTATCGAGCATGGAAATAATCGGCAAGTTGTGACGCTGCGCGATGGCATAATCATTCGGGTCGTGTCCCGGCGTGATTTTCAACGCGCCTGTGCCAAATTCCATGCTGACATAATCATCCGCGATGACGGGAATCTCGCGCCCAAGAATCGGCACAATGGCGGTCTTGCCGATGAATTTTTTATAGCGTTCATCTTCGGGATGCACAGCCACAGCCGTATCGCCTAAAATCGTTTCAGGACGAATCGTTGCTACGGGTATGTAGGGGCGAGTCTCAGACTCGCCCCTACTCTTGCTCTCGCCCGTACCGTCATCCTTAATCATATATTTGAAGTAATACAACTTCGCGTTTTCTTCGCTGTATTCCACTTCGAGATCAGACACGGCGGTCTTGAGTCCCGGCGACCAATTGATGAGTCGCGGACCGCGATAGATCAATCCCTTTTCATACAGGCGCACGAAAGCCTCGCGCACGGCGCGGCTGAGTCCTTCGTCGAGCGTGAAGCGTTCGCGATCCCAATCGCACGAAGCGCCGAGTCTGCGAATTTGATTCGTAATCATGCCGCCGTATTTTTTCTTCCACTCCCATGTGCGCTCAATAAATTTCTCGCGTCCCAATTCTTCGCGGGTGACCTCTTCGGTTTTTAACAAGTCGCGTTCCACCATCAGTTGCGTCGCGATGCCCGCGTGATCCGAGCCGGGAATCCACAGCGCGGAGAAGCCCTTCATGCGGTGATAGCGAATCATCAAATCTTCAATCGAAACAAACATCGCGTGACCGATATGCAGCTCGCCCGTCACGTTTGGCGGAGGAATTGCAATCACAAATGGTTTGACATTTGGGTCAAAGTTTGGCTTGTTGGGATCGTTATGCGGCTTGAAATATCCGCCCGTTTCCCACAGCGCATAAATGCGCCGCTCAGTGGATTTGAAATCGTATGCTTTGGGTAATTCCTGTTTGGTCATGGTTGCTCCTTAAATAAAAACGCCTCGTCCAATAAGAGGACGAAGCGTTAACTTCGCGGTACCACCTCAATTCGTCTAAACTAAAAGACGCGCTTGAATTTGCTGTAACGGGCAAACCCGTGCCGTTCTACTGACCACTGATTACTGAAAACTGATCACTGGTTTTCTTCGACAAAAACCTCAGACGACTTCAGCGATTTTTTTCTGCGAAGGCTCTCAGCCGACGACCTTCTTTTCTGCCAGAGGATAAAGCGCTTACTACTTCTGAATGGCTGGGATTATATGCGGAAGAGAGAGACGCGTCAAGAAAATTTAATTTCGCGTCATTCGCCTATTCGCCTATTCGCGCAATTCGCGTTAAGAATTTAAGACCGAATCTGCCACCGACTCCTCTAAGGTGTATTTCGGCTCCCAGCCCATTTCGGATTTTATCTTTTCATGCGAACAGGATTTATCCACATTCATCTGCGCGGGACGACGGATGCCGGGATTGAGGCGCAGCATATCAAGCAGCGCGACAAACCCATCCGCAAGTTTCAATTCAAATTTTGAAAGCGGAAAGACTCGCGTCTTTTTGCCAAGATGTTTAACAATACTGCGCGTGAATTCGATCATGCTGGCGTTATGCGCCGAGACGATATAGCGCTCGCCGCTGCGACCTTTCGTCAGCGCAAGCGTGACCGCATGAGCCACGTCGCGCACATCCACAAAGGCATTGACATAATCCAGCATTGGCAAAATGGGAAGTTTGCGAATCAAATTAATCGCCGCGTCCACACGCTCCGAGCCGCGCCCAAGAATCACGCTGGGATTAAGTATGATGACGCGCATGTCGTTTGACATGGATTTCAATTCCAGCTCGCTCATCAATTTTGTGTAACCATAAATATCGGAGAGGCGTTTCGCTTCAAGATCGGGCGCCATGCTTTCATCCGCCATTTGCGGCGGACGAAATTCAACGGCGGAAATGGAACTGATGAAGATGAAATTTTTGCAGCCCGCCTCGCGCGCCGCCAGCGCCAGATAGCGCGTGCCAAGCACATTGGCGTTGAAGATTTTTTGCGCGTCCGCTTTTTTGAAGGAAACCATCGCCGCGCTATGAACGACCGTATCCACGCCTTGCAGATGTTCGATAAACGATTCGGGTTGAGTCAATTCGCCGTGAATCCATTCGACGCGCTCCAGTTTTTCGAGATTGAGAAAAGTCTTGCGTTGCGCGCGAATCAACACGCGCAATTCTGCCTGCGGGTCGTAGTCGTGAATCGCCTGCACGATATATTGACCGAGAAATCCGTATCCGCCGGTGATGAAATAAGTGGTCATGTATTTTCCTTGAAGGAAGATTTATTGAGATCGCGTTTTAATTTCTGTGGACTCTGCGACGTCTGCGTAAGGTCAGGTAAACATCATATTTTTAGAACTTTTGAAATCGCAGGCGCAACGCCCGTCAAATCTTGAATATCCTTTTGGAATTCGCGGCGATTGTTTTTATCTCCGAATAACAGCAAAGGCACATGCGCGTCGGTGTGCTTGCGCGTGGAGAGGTCTTCCATGTTGCCATGATCGGAGGTGAGCAGGATAATCCCATCGTCATCGCGCCAGTTGGCAAGCAGACCTTTTAGCACGCTGTCAAAACTTTCCAATTGTCTCGTCGCCGAATCCATATCTTGTTTGTGACCGGCGTAATCGCTTGCCCAATATTCAAAGAATGAAAAATCGTAGCGCTTAGCGATCTCCGCAAGTTTTGCGCCCGCTTCTTCGGGCTCGAATATCGGCGAATCATTTAACTTCATAAATTCGCGCCAGCCTTTGCCGGTGAAATCCGCAGAGAGGGCATTGCCCGCGTAAAGATCATTTTGTGTGAAGAGCGGAAGCCCTGCATTGGTCAGCGCCAGCGGAATGGACGAATACAAGCGTTTGCCTGAATCAATCGCTTCAAAATAGCGGGCGGGATAAGCGTTGAGCAACGCGGCTTTCTTCCCCGCTTTGACTGTCTTTGAGAAAATGGTTTTTCCATTTAGATATTGCGCGACTTCGGGATTCGGTTTGGGTCCGTAGTGATAGCCCAACTCAGCGGGGATGTTAATGCCCGTCAGCAAAACCGCCTGTCCCGTTGCGGATTGGGGCAAGCCTTTTACGCCGAGCGTCGCGTCAATAGACAGCAACGTGGCGAGTTCGCCTTCAAAAGGCGCGGATGTTTCAACGAGATTTTGTCCGCCAAGCAGGGAGTTTAAGGTTGGCATATTTGCGTGGACGAAAGGATTTTTGTCCGCGTTGTTTTCGCCCAAACCAATACCGTCTAAAAATAAAAACAGAACTTTCATGTTTACCTGTCTACTTGTTTCCCCGTTTACTTACTTACCCCATAACATCCATACTGCGGGACGATTCTTTTTATCAAAACTATCTTTACGCGAGAGCAGAGTCAAATTTTGGGATGCGATCAAATCCAAATCCGCGCGGATAAATCCTGGCGCGTTGGGGCGCGGCTCCGTTTTGAAGAATCCGTACACAAGCCAGAATCCGCTTGGGGCAAGAATTCGATTCAATTGAGTCAGATAATCCGCTTTATTTTGTACGCCGTGAAAACAGCCGATGTCGAGAGCGAGATCAAATTGTCCGTTGATATTTTTTAATTGAGTTGTGTCGTCAACGAAAAGCCGCGCTTCAATACCCGCCTTTTTTATTTTGCGTTTCGCAATTTGAATCGCGCGCGGAGCAAAATCTACGCCCGTTACTTGCCAACCTGTTTTTGCCAGCGTAATGACGTTGGTGCCTGTGCCGCAACCGAGATCAATAGCGCGCGCGGCAGGATGCGTTTGAATAAATTCAAAAAGTTCGGGCGGCGTGATTCCGCTATCCCACGACGGTTTGCGGAAATACGAAAAATTAAATGTGAGTTTGCGGAAGAAATTCATTTAAGCGAGTCGCGCACGGCTTGCGGATCGAACGAGCCGATTTGCCGCCAGAGTTCTTTGCCTTGCGCGTCGAAGAAAATAAAAGTGGGCGTGAATGCAAATTTATATACGGGCGCAAGTTCCATGCCGACTGATTCTTGAATGTTGAGGCGGATAAAAATCACGCGGTCGCCAAGTTCCCGTTCAAGGCTGTCTACTGTGGGTTTTGCGGCGGTGCAGGCAATGCAATAGGGCGATTGAAATTCGAGCAACACAGGTTTGCCCGCGCCAATCATGGCGGATACTTTTTTTGCATCGTTCATCAGCGGCGTTTGAACGGGATGTAAAATAACCCACGCGGCGATGAATCCAAAAGCAACGACAACGAAGGCGAGATAATCATTCCACTTTGGGCTTTTAGTTAACAGAATTAATCCTGTTACCACAGTGAACAATAACGCTACGAGGACGAACGAATATTGGTTGATGAGAGAGTTCATATTTTTGAGGGGGATTAAATGCGGCGCGCGATTTGCGACGTAAACGCTTTACAATTCAATTGAGTTCTTTTACAATCACGACGCTTTATATCCTAAAGAATAGGAAGGCTATTTCCATGAAAGAGTATACCACCGAGTTTTTACGCAACGTCGCGCTGGTTTCACATGGAGGCGCGGGGAAAACCATGCTGGCTGAGTCTTTTCTCCATGCGACCAAAGCGACCACCCGTTCAGGCAAAATTGACGACGGGACGACGGTTTCCGATTATGACGATGAGGAACACCGTCGAAAGATTTCAATCTATTCCAGCGTAATCCCCATCGAGCATAAAGAGTATAAAATAAATATTATTGACGCGCCCGGTTACACCGATTTCGTCGGAGAGTCCATCTCCGCTTTGAGTGTCGCCGACGGCGCGCTTATTTTAGTGGACGCCGTCGCGGGCATCGAAGTCGGCACGGAACTTGCCTGGCGCTACGCCGACGAATTCAATCTGCCGCGCTTCGTGGTCGTCAACAAAATGGATCGCGACAACGCAAATTTTGAAGAGGCATACGCCGCCATTGAAGCCTTTATCAAAGCGCGCGGAAAACGCGCCCTCAAAATCCACTTGCCTATCGGCGAGAAGGCAGCCTTCAAAGGCGTAGTGGATGTGATCGGCATGAAATCTTATATGGGCGACGGAAATACAATCGCCGAGATTCCCGCCGAATTGATGGAAGACGCCAAAGCCGCTCACTTCGCGTTGGTCGAAGCCGCCGCCGAAGGCGAAGACGAGCTGATGGAAAAATATCTCGAAAACGGTTCGCTCACCGATGCGGAGATGGTGCGCGGTTTGGAAGACGTCGTCTACGCCGCAGACTTTGTCCCCGTGTTTTGCGCGGCGGGCGCGACTGAAATCGGCGCGATTGCGTTGCTCAACGATATTATTGATCTCATGCCTTCGCCGCTGCAAGGACGCAAACACACGGCGCAAGGCAAGAACGGCGCGGAAGAATTGAAGCCTTCGGACGCCGAGCCGTTAGCCGCTTATGTTTGGAAGACCACCGCCGATCCCTTCGTGGGCAGAGTGACTTACTTCCGCATATATTCAGGTTCGATGCAAGCCGACGCGCATATTTGGAATCAAACCAAAGGCGCGGAAGAACGCGCTTCGGGGATGCACTTCCAGCGCGGAAAAGAAACGCTGCCCGCCAAGTTGATTCACGCCGGCGATATTGGCTGCGTCTCAAAGTTGAACGTCACCGCCACCGGCGACACCTTCTGCGATAAAAATCATCCGCTGACGATTGAGCCGCCGAAATTCCCCGCCGCGTTATATCGCGTGGCGATCACGCCCAAGACTCAAGCCGACGCCGCGAAGATCACCCCGACGCTGACGCGCCTCTGCGAAGAGGATATGACTCTCTCATGGCAGAACGACCACATTACGCACGAGACCGTTTTGCAGGGCATGGGCGATCAGCATATTGACGTGGCGCTGCGTCGCGCTCAAAATAAATTTCAAGTTGGGCTGAACTGGCACGAGCCGCGCATTCCATATCGCGAAGGCATCACGCGCAAAGCCAGCGGACAATATCGTCATAAAAAACAAAGCGGCGGGTCGGGTCAGTTTGGCGAAGTGCATCTTCGCATCGAGCCTTTGCCCACCGCCGACTTTGAATTCGCCGACGAACTTGTCGGCATGAATTTGTCGAAATCATATTTGCCGCCGATTGAAAAAGGCATTCGGGCGACGTTGGAACACGGCGCGTTTGCGGGCTATCCGATGAACAACGTCAAGGTCATTGTCTACGACGGCAAGGAACATGAAGTGGATTCAAAACCGGTTGCGTTTGAAATTGCGGGACGCGAAGCTTTCAAACTCGCCGTACAGGACGCCGGTCCCGTGTTGTTTGAGCCGATCATGAACGTTCATATCACCGTCCCCGACGCGAACATGGGCGATGTGATGGGCGACTTAAATACGCGGCGCGGGCGCGTGCATGGCACGGATTCGGAACACGGCAACACCGTCGTTGTGGCGCATGTGCCAATGGCTGAGATGACGCGCTACACCACGCAGTTGCGCTCCATCACCGGCGGGCGCGGATATTTTTCGATGGAGTTTGATCACTACGATACCGTCCCCGCCCACGTCGCCGCTCCGATCATCGAAGCGCATCGAAAGGAAATGGAAGCGAAGAAGGAAGAATAGTCTGTTAGTCGCTAGTCTGTTAGTCGGTTAGTCAAAAAGTCTTGAAGGCAACTTCAGGACTTTTTTCATCCTTCTTAATTCATCCTTCATCCTTTATACTTCTAATATGGCAACCATTCGTTTCCCCGCGTTGATGAAATATTATGTGGATAACCACAGCGAATTTTTGGTCGCCGGTTCGACAGTCAACGAATTGATCGAAAATATACTTGGAGAATATCCCGCGCTAAAACCGCATTTGCTTGATACAAGCGGAGTCTTGCGCCGCCACTTCAATATTTTCGTTAACGGCGTTCACATCCGCGAGCTGAATGGGATGGAGACGCAACTAAACGAGAATGATAAAATCATCCTCGTGGCGTCTGCGGCGGGCGGATAGCGCGACATGTATGCCGCAAAAAATAATGGAGTTATTATGAATAAGCAAGCAACACAAGAGCGCGTTCTGATTCAACCCTTTGACCTTTCGATGATTGAGGATGTAAAAGTCAATCGTTCCGCAGTGGAGCGGCGCGCAGCGACAATTTCCACGCGACGCGCGGTCAAAAAAGAATGGCAGGCGGCGTGGTTGTTGCAAGCCGTTCAGTCCATTGACTTGACCACGCTCTCTGGCGACGATACGCCCGGAACGGTGAAGCGTTTGTGCGCGAAGGCGCGTCAGCCGATCCGCCCGCAGTTGCTGAAAGATTTGGGAATGGACAGATCCATTACAACGGGCGCGGTCTGCGTATATCATGGGATGGTCGCAACGGCGGCGGAAGCGCTCGCGGGTTCGGGAATTCCCGTCGCGGCGGTATCCACTGGTTTTCCCGCGGGATTGATTCCATTCAAACAAAAAATTCAGGAAATCGAAGCGTCTATCAAAGCGGGCGCGGGCGAGATTGATATTGTCATTTCGCGCCAATATGTTCTGACCCAAAATTGGAAAGCCTTGTACGACGAGGTCAAAGCCTTCCGCGAAACATGCGGCTCTACGCACATGAAAACAATTTTAGCGACAGGCGATCTTGGCACATTGAAGAATGTGATGCGCGCAAGCTTTGTGTGTATGCAAGCGGGCGCGGACTTTATCAAAACGTCCACCGGCAAAGAGCCGACCAACGCGACGCTGCCCGTGAGTCTCGTGATGGTGCGCGCCATCCGCGCATACCACGAGGCGACAGGTTTCAAAGTTGGATTTAAACCCGCAGGCGGAATCCGTACCGCGAAGCAATCGCTTGATTGGTTGATTTTGATGAAGGAAGAACTTGGCGAAGAATGGATGCGCCCTAATCTATTTCGCATCGGCGCGTCTGGGTTGTTGAACGACATCGAAAGACAGTTGGAACATTTTGCGTATGGACGTTATGCGTCTTTGCAATATCAGGCGCTGGGATAATCCCTATTCCACAAACCGATACTTGAGCAAAGTCCAGACTGCCGCGAACGCGTCGCGCAATTTGATTTTTTTCCCCTGCGCGTAATCGCGCGGATTGAATGTGATCGGCGTTTCAAATATGCGGAACTTGCGCTTGAGAATCTTCGCGGTGAATTCGGGTTCAAAGTCAAAACTATTGGCGCGCAAAATCATTCCGTTCAGAATCTCACGGCGGAAAACTTTGTAGCCCGTCTCCATATCCGTAAGGATGGTGTTGTACAAAATGTTCGTCATAAAGGTCAACATTCTATTTGCCATTAAATGCCAGAACATCGTCACGCGATGCGCGCGCCCGAGAAAGCGCGAACCGTAAACCACATCCGCAATGCCTTCTTCGATCGGCGTGAGTAGGCTGGGAATGTCGCGCGGATCATATTCGAGGTCGGCGTCCTGAATCAACAACACCTCGCCCTTTGCCGCTTCCATGCCTGTCCGCACGGCTGCGCCTTTGCCTTTATTTTTCTCATGCAAAATGACGCGCACGCCGTCTTTGCCGTCCAATGTTTTCAAAATTTCGCGCGTGCCGTCCTGCGAGCCGTCGTCTACGATGATGATTTCATCGGCGACTTTTTGGTCTTGCACGCGCTTCAAAATGATCTGAATGTTTTCGACTTCGTTATAAACGGGGATGATGATTGATAGTTTCATGCTGCGCGGATTATAAACGAAAAGAAGTATAATCCGCTGAAAATATAATTTCCCGCTAAAAATTGGATGCGCTTCCTATGATTAGACCCCAACAATCTCAACAACCTTCTATGTCCATCGGCGGATTTTCGCCTCCGCCCGTTACCAGCCTTGAAGACACCGGACTCTCTCCGCTTTGGCTGCAAGACTTGGTGCTTAAGGTCTTATATTTTCGCGGATACATGAACGGCTTTAAGATTGCCGAAGAGATTTGTCTGCCGCTTTCAGGCGTCGCGGATCAACTCTTAAGCGCGCTCAAGCAGGAAAAATTCATCGAAGTTAAATCATCGCAAGGCGGATTGGGCGGCGACGGCGCATATACCTTTGGCATCACCAGCGCGGGAATTTTGCGCGCGCGCGAAGCGCTGGATCGCAGCCAATACGCGGGTCCCGCGCCCGTTCCGTTTGACGCTTATAACGACGCCATCCGCCGTCAAAAAAGCGGACGCATGACCGTTACCGCGCGCAGTATGCGTCAACTGCTCTCCAATATGATCATCGGGGAATCTATCTTTCAACGGCTTGGACCCGCGCTGAACTCAGGCTCGTCTATTTTTATGTACGGACCTCCCGGCAACGGCAAGACCAGCATCGCCCGCGCCTTTGGCAATTTGGTGTCGAGTCAAAACATGTACATCCCTTACGCCTTGTATTTGGATGGGCAGGTCATAAAAGTTTACGACGCCGTCAGTCACAGCCTTGCGCCTGAAACGGAAAGCCCAACGGGCAGCTCTGGCAACACAGGCGCATTACGCGCCAGTACGCGCCGCGATCCGCGTTGGGTGAAAATTCGCAGACCCTTCATTGTCGTCGGCGGCGAATTAACGCTCGAAGGACTCGATCTCGTTTTTGACGACACTACCAAAGTTTACGAAGCGCCATTTCAAGTCAAAGCCAACGGCGGCATTTTATTGATTGACGATTTCGGTCGCCAGCAAGTGCGCCCGCGCGATTTGCTCAACCGCTGGATCGTTCCGCTTGAAAACCGCGTGGATTATTTGCGTCTGCATACCGGTCGCAAAGTCGAAGTTCCTTTTGATGTGCTCATCGTTTTCTCCACCAATCTTCCGCCAAAAGATTTGGTGGACGAAGCCTTCCTGCGCCGCCTGCGTCACAAGATCGAAGTGACCGACCCGTCTTTTGAAGAATACCGCGAAATTTTCAAACGCGTCGCGCAAGTAAAAAAAGTGGAATACAACGATCAAGGCTTGGCGTATCTTTTGCAGGAATGGTACATCAAACGCAACCGCAAACTGCGCGCCTCGCATCCGCGCGACTTATGCGATCAAATCCTCGACATTGCCGCGTATCTTTCCGTTCCGCCGACCATGTCGCGTGAGATGATTGACAACGCTTGCAAAGCTTATTTTGTGGATATTTAATGGATGCAACTTTGATATTTCAAAATTTTCCCACTCCCATTGTTTTCGCGCATCGCGGCGATTTTGCCCACGCGCCAGAGAATACCCTGCCTTCATTTGAGCAAGCCCTTCAAAAAGGCGCGGACGGCGTGGAACTCGACGCGAAACTAACAGCGGACGGTCATGTCGTCGTCATGCACGACGCCGCCGTCGAACGCACCACAAACGGCAAAGGTCGCGTTGCGTCGTTGACGCTTGCAGCCTTGCGTCAATTGGATGCGGGCAGTTGGTTCAATGAAAAATTCAGCGGCGCAAAAATCCCTTTGCTGGAAGAAGTATTTGAAATCGTCGGCAAAGATAAACTCATCAACATCGAATTGACCAATTACTCCACTCGGCGCGACGGGCTGACCTTGAAAGTCTGCGAGTTGATCAAGAAGCACAACAACCATAAACAGATTCTTTTCTCATCCTTCTTTCCCTCCAACTTAAAAATTGCCGCGCAAGTCTTGCCTGAAATCCCGCGCGGATTGCTCGCCATGCCCGGCATACTCGGCATTTGGGCGCGTTCGTTTGGATTTATGTTTGGCGATTACCAAGCCTTGCATCCGCATCTCTCCAGCGTCAGCAGAGAACAAATTCAGCGCGTACATCGCCTCCAACGCCGCGTGCATGTTTGGACGGTCAACACCGCCGAAGAAATTACGCGGCTAAAAGGTTGGGGCGTAGACGGCGTTTTTACCGACGATCCGCAAACCATTTTGCGCGCGCTGGGGAGGAGTGGGTGAGTTTATTCGCGCATGTGAAGTTAAAAAAAAACATTAACCGCGGAGATCACAGATATTTTTTCAAATCTTTTCTCTGTGATCTTTGCGATCTCTGCGGTAAAACAGCGTTACTTTTGAAGTTTGGCTTTCTTCGATTTTTATTTTTATTGATTTTTCTCATTGCGTTGCTGCCGTCTTCCGCGCAAGCGCAAACGCCTACGCCATCCCCCGACGTTCAACACATTCTAAATTCCATGAGTCCCGAAGAGCGCGTGGGACAATTATTTCTGGTCACATTTACGGGGACCAATACTGACGCGGATTCGCAACTGCATAACTTGGTCGCTAATTATCATGTCGGCGGCGTGGCATTGCTCGCGCAGAATGATAACTTTGCGCCCGCGCCCGATACCATCGCGCAGACGCGCGCGCTGACCGAAAATATTCAGCGATTAGCATGGAATGCGTCCACTAACCCCGTTACGGATCCAGCGACGGGGAAGGCGCTCAACAACGCATACATTCCGCTTTTTATGGGAATTGCAAAAGAAGGCGACGGATATCCTACCGAACAACTCATCAGCGGCTTAACTGCTTTGCCCAGCGAGATGGCGCTTGGGGCAACGTGGAATACCGAGATTGCGGCGCGAGTCGGCGAAGCGCGCGGGCGCGAACTTTCGGCGCTTGGATTTAATCTATATCTCGGACCTTCGCTGGATGTGCTGGAGTCGCCTTCGGTTTCGGGCGGCGATCTTGATACAAGCGTTTTCGGCGGCGATCCGTTTTGGGTCGGAGAAATGGGACGCGCCTATATTAGCGGCTTGCATAAAGGCAGCGCTTATCAATTGCTTGTTATCGCAAAACATTTTCCCGGCGTGGGCAGCTCAGACCGTTTACCCGAAGAAGAAGTCTCCACCGTTCGCAAATCGCTTGAACAATTAAAACAGATTGAACTTGCGCCATTTTTTGCGGTCACCGGCGGCGCGCTCTCTTCCGATTCAACGGTGGATGGGTTGCTGGTTTCACACATTCGTTATCAAGGCTTTCAAGGAAATATCCGCGCCACTACGCGCCCCATCAGTTTTGATCCGCAGGCGCTGAGTCAAATTTTGGCGCTGCCGCAATTTTCCGCATGGGTTTCGCAAGGCGGCTTAATCGTCAGCGACGATCTCGGCGCGCGCGCGGTGCGCGAATTTTACACGTCCGGCGGCGGACAATTTTCCGCGCGGATTGCCGCGCGCGATGCGTTTCTGGCGGGCAACGACATGCTGTATTTGGGCAACATCGCAAGCGATAATTCGGACGCTTACGCGACCACGACAAATATCATTGATTTTTTTACGCAGAAATATCGCGAAGACCCCGCCTTTGCCCAGCGCGTGGATACGTCCGTCGCGCGCATTCTCGCGGCGAAATTTCGTTTGTATACAACTTTTTCTCTAGCCAATGTTGTCTTTCCCAGAATTCCGTTATCAGAAATCGGCGCGGCGTCTGATATCGTCTTTGAAGTGGCGCGCAGTTCCGCCACGCTGATCAGCCCCGATCGTCAAGACCTCGCGCAGGTCATGCCGATTCCGCCCCAGCAAAATGAAAGCATGACGTTCATTACCGATCTACAAAGCGTCAAACAATGCTCGACCTGCGCCGAACAGCCCGCGCTTGCGGTGGACGCTTTGCAACAAGCCGTCCTGCGTTTGTACGGACCTCAAAGCGGAAATCAGACGACGAACTTTCGCTTGTCGTCTTATTCGTTTCAAACTTTGCAATCTTTGCTCGACGCTCAAAATCCCGATTTGATCGAAAGCGATCTGATGCGCGCAAATTGGGTTGTCATCTCGCTGGGCGACGCGGCGCAGGGACAGCCCGCGCTCGTCAGCCGTTTTTTGCGCGAGCGTCCCGATCTATTGCGCGATAAGCGCGTCATTCTTTTTTCTTTTGGCGCGCCGTACTATTTTGACACAACCACCATTTCAAAATTCACCGCTTACTTTGCGCTGTACAGCAAACAACCCCAATTCGTAGACGTCGCGGCGCGGCTGCTTTTTCAGGAGCTCACGCCCGTTGGGTCTTCCCCCGTTTCGATTCCCGGCATTGGATACGACCTCATCTCTGTCATGTCGCCCGACCCGAATCAGATCATCCCGCTTTCGCTTGATCTCGCGCCCGTTCCTGTTGTGACCGACAGCCCACTCACTCCCGAACCAACCGCGATC
Organism: bacterium; assembly: GCA_036170295.1. Taxonomy (GTDB): domain Bacteria; phylum Chloroflexota; class Anaerolineae; order Anaerolineales; family Villigracilaceae; genus Villigracilis. The sequence goes on along the minus strand of JAVHOY010000303.1, from coordinate 3,540 downwards.
CCGCTATTTCAAATTGGCGATACGATTGCAGTCCGCGCCGGCGCGATCAACGACCATAACGGGCATCCGGTCCCCGACGGCACGGTGGTGCGCTTCTCCATGATGTTGACCGGCGAAGGCGGCGGAATCTTAAAACAGGTGGACGCCGTTACCGCGCAAGGAGTCGCGCGCGCCGCATTCGGTTTGGACAAGCCCGGCTTGCTTGAAATTAGCGTGACGAGCGAACCGGCTGTCGTCTCTGATGTTTTGCAATTAGATGTTTCGCAATCGGGCGCGGTTGCTGTGACGGTGGTTGTCCCCGAATTAACTCAATCCGTTCAGCCGACTCCCAAAGCGCCTGTCGTTGAAGAAATAGACGCGTATGTTTCAAAGCAAGGCTATCCGCTTTTTTCGGCGTGGTTCATTGCCATGTGTTTCATCGCGATTAGCGCATGGATTGTGTACGGAATCGGCTCGCGCATTCGCGAGCCCCGCTCCGCGTTGCGCTGGGTTTTGGGAATTATGCTGGGCGGATTCGGCGCTTATAATTTTCTCGCTTTCGGTTTGTTGGGCGTCGCAAATTGGCTGATCCCGCGCAGTATTTCGGGCGTGATCGCTTTTGTGTTTCTTGGCGAATTGTTCGGTTTTATCGCAGGCTGGCTTTGGTCGCGGCGCAAGCATTAAGCGAAATCTGCCGCCTTGATTTAACCTGTGCAAAACCTGTGCAGTCTGGTAGAATGCGTTAGTCAGATTTAGTCTAATCCGTATCTGAAAAGATGCGGATTTATTTTGAGTATCGGCAGGATACATATGGCAAAACAAAACTATCTCAAATTTAATGACCCCGCGCCCGATGCGGAACTGCTTGACGCGCAAGGCAAGTCAACGTTTCTTTCAACTTTATGGAAACACGGCGTTTTACTGCTTGCGTTCACGCGCCATTTTGGATGTCCGCAATGCAAAGAGATGACCGACCAGCTATATGGCGCGCAAGACGAACTGGCAAAAATTGGATTGCGCCTCGCGTTTATTTGTCACGCTTCAGTTGAATCTGCCAAACAGTTCTGCGAACAGCGCGCGCCCCACGCGCTTTGCCTTGCCGACCCAGATCGCGCAGCGTATCGCGCTTACGGCTTGTATCAAGGCACGTTATGGCAGACTCTTCTTTCGCCGCAAATTTGGAAATCAAATCGCAGACTTGCGCGCGAAAAAAAATTCAAACCCGAAATGCCGCCCGCAGGACAGGATGCCGCGCAAATGTCCGGCGTGTTTATCATTGGCACAGACGGGCGGATTCGCTTGCCCTATTATTATGAAGATATCGCGGATCACCCGCCTATGGATTTGCTTCTGCGCGGCGTTATGGGCGCTAATTGGAATAAGCCGTTTAATAGCGATCCTTTAACGTAACGCGAGATTTATTTCGCGCTTTTTTTCAGCGACATGAATGTCGCGTCCCTTAAGGCAAAACATGAAAAATTTTTTTCTTGCAACTTATCTCGCAATCAAGGAAGTCATACGCAATCGCGGACGTTTTCTGCTCGTCGCGTTGGTGATCGCGCTCATTACGCTGTTGGTCTTGTTCATCGCCGCGCTTGGCGAAGGACTTGCCAACGGCAACCGTCAATACGTTGCCAATCTCGACGCGCAATTGATCGTCTTTTTGGAAAAATCCGATTACAGTATTTCTGCCAGTCGGCTTGAGCCCAATGTCGTCAAATCCGTTCGCCGCGTGGAGGGCGTAGCGGACGCCGGCGCAATTTACACATCCAACACGCAAATCGTTTCGCTGCCCAAACCGCTCAAAATCTCCATGCTGGGCGTGGAAGCGAATCGTCCCGGCTTGCCGACTTTGCTTGAAGGGCGTTATTTTCGCGGCGGCGAAGCGCGCGAAGCTGTGATGGATATGAACGTCGCTTTGCGCTCCGATTTGAAAATCGGCGACGAGATTGAAATCCGCTCCACGCAAGGCACAAAGGATCAATTTTTCAAATTGAAAATTGTGGGGTTGGTCAAGGGACAATCCTATTTCTTTGCGCCGACTATTTTTCTTCCGCCCGCAACGTGGGAGATTGTTCGACCGCAATCCGAATCTGACTTGAACGACAATACGCCGTATCCGAACATTATCGCCGTCAAATTAAAAGACCCCGCGCAAATAGATTCTATGTCGGCGCGTTTGAAATCTGAAGTTCCCAATATTGAAGTTGCAGATTTAGAAACAACAATCAACAACATCCCCGGTTATTCCGCGCAGCAAGGCACGGTGCAAACGCAAGGCGTGTTCACGCTGTTGATTGGCATTTTGGTCATCGGCGGATTTTTCCAAATTCAAATTTTGCAGAAAGTTCCGCAAATTGGCGTGTTAAAAGCGATTGGCGCATCGAATGGGGTGGTGGGACTTTCGGCGGTCATCCAAATTATTATTGTGACCGCGCTCGGCGTGGGCATTGGCGGCGGCATGACCTATCTTTTCTCGCTTGGGTTTCCGCCTACCATTCCGCTGGTGTTCAACGGCTTAAACTCGTTGACCGCTATCGTCTTGTTGCTGTTAATCGGTCCGTTAGGCGGCATGATCTCCATTATTTACGCCGTCCGCATCGAGCCGTTGAAGGCGTTGAGATTAGGATAAGAATATGAATTCTGTCGCTTTGGAAGTTCGTGATTTAGTAAAAACATTTTCATTAGACGGCGCGACCATCCACGCTGTGGATAACGTTTCCTTTCAAGTTCGGTCGGGCGAGTTTGTAGCGCTGGTCGGTCCCAGCGGATCGGGCAAGACTACCATGCTTTCAATTCTCGCCGCGCTGCTTACGCCGACCAGCGGACAAGTTTTGATTGACGGTCAAGACCTTGCGCGGATGAATGAAAAACAGCGCGTCAAATTGCGCCGCGAAAAAATCGGATTTACGTTTCAATCAAACAATCTGATTCCGTTTTTGACGGCGCGGGAAAACGTCGAGTTTATGCTGCGTTTGAACGGCAAATTGAATCGCGTGGGAAGAGTCCGCTCGGATGAATTGTTGGCGCGCTTGGGACTCTCCGATCGTTTGCATAGCCTCCCCGCGCAAATGTCTGGCGGACAGCAGCAACGCGTGGCGATTGCGCGCGCGTTGATTCATAATCCCGCCGTTGTTTTAGCCGACGAACCTACCGCGTCGCTGGATACAGAACGCGCTTTTCAAGTGGTGGAAACTTTCGCGCATCTTATCCACGAAAATGATCGCGCGGGAATTATGGTCACGCACGATTTACGCATGTGCCAGCATGTGGATCGCGTGTTGCAAATGCAAGATGGAAAACTGGTAGGCGTATATGAAGATAAAAAAGAGATTATGGAACTCGCGCAAGGAACGCTGAAGCATTAAGGCGCATCTGTGTTCATTTATTTTGAACGAAGCAGCCTACGCAAAATTCAAAAAGTATCCGCCAATCTTTTTTAAATTCGCGTGGATTGGCGGATAAAAGTTCCGTGTTGCGTAAGTTCTATACTATATATCCCACCTTAAATAAAGCGCATTGTTTCAGTAAGTAAAGCCCTCCGAGATTTTTCCCCTGCGG
>JAVHOY010000302.1:0-1539 GCA_036170295.1 bacterium | reverse complement strand
TACGAGTCTTGAAGTTTCTTGCCTTCGACGTTATCGGTGGTGGTCAGCAGCGGTCCCCATGATTTGGCGTAAATCACATCCGCGTCTTTGCAGGCTTCGGTCATGCCGTCTTTGGAGTCAATGATTTCAAAACTTGTGCCAGCCTTTTTCGCTTCGTCTTTTGCCTGCGCAACAATATCGGGCATGAGTTTGAATTCAGGCGGATACGCGAGAGTGACGTCCATGCCGAAGCGCGGCATTTGTAAAATCAAAGATTGAGGCACAGAAATCGGTTTGAGATAAGAAGCCGCGTACGCCCACGAGACGACGATTTTCTTTTTGCGTAAGTCTTTGCCTTTCTTTTCCATGATGGTCATTAAATCCGCAAGGCATTGAAAGGGATGATAGATATCGCATTGCATGTTCAGCACGGGAGCGCGGCTGGATTTCGCAACCGCGTTCAAATATTTATTGCCGTCGCCGTAATCGCAGTGACGAATGGCGATTCCGTCAAAGTAGCGACCAAAAATTTCGCCAATCTCGACGGGCGTATCGCCGTGCGAAATTTGCGTGGTTTTTGAATCAATGAATGCGCCGTGACCGCCGAGCTGCGCCATGCCCGCTTCAAACGATCCGCGTGTGCGGGTGGATGAGAAGAAGAACAGCATGGCGAGAACTTTATCGCGCAGATACGGATGCGGCTCGCCGAGCGCGCGCTTGCGTTTCAAGTCCCACGCCACTTCTAAAACAGTTTCGACTTCCTCTTTGGTGAAATCCAAATCACCGATGAAGTCGCGTCCACGAAAATTGGTTTGCATAATTTTAGTCTCCTTGTTTTTTATGTAAGGGCGAAGCATTGCTTCGCCCCTACAAATTATTTAATTAACGATGGCAAGATTGAATAAAACTCCGTCGCTTTGACCATATCTTCCAGCGAGACAGAATCGCGGACGGTGTGCGCGGTCTCTTCGTCGCCGGGACCGAATCCGATGGAGGGGATGTTCGCTTTGCCTGCCCAATACGTTCCGTTCGTAGAGAAGTTCCACTTGCCAGCGGGCGCATCTTTCAGCCCGATGAGTTTTCGCGCTTCTAATCCGCCTTGCACCAGCGGATGCGATTCTTCCAGCGCCCATGCGGGGAAGTATTTATCAACGGGAAAGACAAAGCCCGTGTAAGAAGGCTCGTCGTAGAAGAGTTCTTCCAACTTGACGCTGGCTTTAAATTCAGCGGGAATTAAATCTTCGACCTGTTTCTTGACCGCTTCTTTCGTTTCGCCAAAAGTCATGCGGCGGTCAATGTAGATGACGGCTTCGTCAGGCACGGCGTTGATGGACGGCGTTTGCACTTTCATATCGCTGACCGTGATTTTGCCATGACCGAGAAATTCATGGTCGCCAAGTTTTGGTTCAAGGTCGCGGATGCCCGCGATGACAGGCAGTAATTTATAAATGGCGTTTTCGCCAAGATGATTGCTCGCCGCGTGCGCGGATTTGCCTTTGGCGGTGACTTTCATTTCAAGGCGTCCCTTATGCCCGCGATAGACGTTCATCTTGGTTGGCT
>JAVHOY010000301.1:0-1547 GCA_036170295.1 bacterium | reverse complement strand
CGGCGAGTCACATTTCCCGACGAAGGAAGATTAAGGAGCGCGCCATGAACAACGATACTAAAAATAAAATCAACGAACGCTACGAACGCGAACTTAACAAAGGCGAACGCTTTTGGCCCGACAGCATCTACAAGGACTTGATCGTCTCGCTGGGAATTTTCGTCTTGCTCATTTTGCTCGCCACCTTTATCGGCATCTCTCCCGAAGCCAAAGCCGACCCAAGCGACACAGCCTACATCCCGCGCCCAGAATGGTATTTCCTCTTCCTCTTCAAATTTTTGGCGCTCTATGGACAAATCCCCTTGCTTGGCAAGATCGAATGGATCGCCACCGTATTGATCCCCAGCATCGCCATCGGCATCCTTGCGCTTCTGCCGTTCATTGAAAAGAATCCCAACCGCTATTACGGCAAACGCGTTCTGCCGATCTCGATCATGACTATCATGGTAGTGGGAATCATTTTGCTGTCGCTCATGTCCGATGTGCCGACTGTCTCTGCGGACGGGTCGAAAACGCTTGGACTGCTTCAATCTGTCGCGGGACTTGTCATACCGGGCGCGGCGATGATTCTGTTATTCCTGATGTCCTTCGTCTTCAAGCGCACGACTACCCGCGTCATGCTCTGGACGACTGGGTTGGCTGCCGTTGCTATGATCCTTGTTTCAGGGACGGTTCTCGCGCTCGCCCCCGCGCCCGCAAAAGATACGACTCAGGTTGCGACCACGTTGGTTGATCAAATTCTTGCAGGACAGGATTTATATTCCGTTAACTGCACCGAATGTCACGGCGACGACGGCAAGGTTGCAAAAATCACCGGCGTAAAAGGGCTGGAAGGCAAAGAGATTACGCCCATCAACAGCCGCGACATCCTCTACACCGTCACCGACTCTGCCATGTCCGAAGTCATTGCTTATGGGCGTCCCAACGCCGGCATGACCCCGTTCGGCAAAACTTACGGCGGCGGACTCTCCAAGAGCGAGATTGATTACATCGTTGTGTTCATGCGCTACATGTGGGATGACAGGTTCGAGGTTCCAGCGGAAGCGCTCAAGCCGTTGTTCCCACCGCTTGCCGACGGCGAAGTTCCCTCGTACGATGTTCATATCCAACCCATCGTGAAACGCTACTGCGTCTCATGTCACCGCGCAGGCAAAACGAATAATAATTTTCTGATGACGTCCTATGGCGAAATATTGTCCACTGGCGATAACAAGGCTAACGATATTATCAAGGGCGATGAGAAGAGTTACCTTTTGCAGGTCATTCAAGGACATGCCATCCCCGACCCGAAAAAACCAAGCGACACACTGATCAACACGATGCCGCCGAATCGCGACCTCAAGCCCAACATCATTGACGTGTTCATCCGCTGGATTATGAATGGGATGCCGCAAACAGCCGCAGACGCCGCGTCGCTATTTGTCGCTCCAACTCCCGCTGTCACGCCGACGCCGTAACGCAATTCGTAAATTGTAATTCGTAAAAAAAGATCGTCTCATAGCGAGACGGTCTTTTTTTAAATCTGAGATTGCCGTGAAGCGTCGCCA
>JAVHOY010000300.1:0-6979 GCA_036170295.1 bacterium | reverse complement strand
CCGTCAAAGCGAAAGATGGAACCGTAAATGTTTGGCTTGCCGAGCATGACGCAAACGTCGTTGGTGAGATAGCGCGTTGGAAAATTATCTGTCCCGTCAATGATCACATCGTAATCTTTTGCGATGCGCAGCGCGTTAGCGGAAGTGTATGGCTCGTTGTAAATATCAATTTGAATATCGGGATTTAAATCGGCGAGTCTATCGCGCGCGCTTTCAACTTTCAACTTTCCAATCGCGCTTGAGCCGTGAATGATTTGTCGCTGTAAATTGGACGAATCAACTACGTCGTAATCTACCAGCCCAATGCGCCCCACGCCCGCCGCCGCGAGGTACAGCGCAACGGGCGAGCCGAGTCCGCCTGCGCCAATGATCAGCGCGGATGAATTCTTCAGTTTGATCTGTCCGCTCAATCCGACTTCGGGCATCAGCAAATGGCGCGAGTAGCGCAAAATTTGTTCGTGGGTAAGTTTTTCAATCATAAGGTCTCCGATTATTTTTGCGACATGAATGCCGCGCTACGCATTATAATCCGACGCGCCTATGAACAAATCGTTAAAAATAATCCTCTTCATTTCCGCTTGTTTTTATCTCGCCTTCATCGTCGGAACTTCGTTCGTTATTCAAGGCGAGCGTTACTTCACGCTGATAGACGACGCGATGATCTCCATGCGCTACGCAAAACATCTCGCGCAAGGAGATGGGCTGGTGTGGAATATCGGCGCCGCGCCCGTGCAAGGATTTACCAATCTCGGCTGGACGCTCTACATGAGCTTCCTGCACCTCTTTCCTTTTCCCGCTTCAAAGATTTCGCTCGCAGTCATGCTGACCTCGTTATTGATTTTGCTGGCGAATATTTACGTCGTTCATAAAATCGCCGCAACGCTTGCGCCCGAATCAAAATACGCGCCTACGCTCGCCGCGCTGATTACGGCTTTTTATTTTCCTCTGGTTTTCTGGTCGCTGCGCGGCATGGAAGTCGGCTTATTGACTTTGCTGATTGACGCCGCGATATTATTTTCCATTTCAAAAGATAATCCCGTTCTCATCAGCGTCATTCTTGCGTTTGCGATCTTTGTCCGCGTGGATGCGCTCATTGCCGCCGTGATGATTGTCTTTTATCTATTTATAAAAAATAAACGCGGCTTTGTTTTGCCCGCGCTGGCGATTCTCTTTACAACGCTTGCCGTTTTTTATTTTCAACAAACATACTTTGGCGATTTTCTTCCCACGACTTACTATCAAAAAATTACAGGCTACACCGTATTCGAGCGCGCCAAACACGGCTTGCTGGTTTTCAACGAGTTCGCCGCGCGCGATACGCTTTTGCTTTTTCTTTTTTCGCTTGCGGCTCTCTTCTTTTACAAACAACGCAGCCCCGAAATATTTTTACTGCTCGGCGTTTTCCTCGCGCAATGCGCCTATTCGATTTACGTCGGCGGCGATTATGCCGAACCTGAAACGAACGCCGCGAATCGATTCATCGCGCAAGGGATGCCCGCCCTCGTTATTTTATTCAGTTGGATGACAAGCCGCGTCCTTGCCGACCTTGAAGCGGTTCGCTTGTCGTCAAGTTTATCCGCGCCCAAAATGAATCCTGTCATCCCGCTGGCGCTGATCGTCCTCATCGTGATCAGCGGCGAACCGTGGACGATGTATTTTATTGACAACGCGCCTCTGCTCAAAGCGGATATTCGCCGCGTCAGACTTGCGTTGCACATCGCGCAGAACACATCGCCTGAAGCGCTGATCGCCGTCCATGCGGCGGGACAAATCCCGTATTACTCAAATCGCAATACCATAGACTTGCTCGGCTTGAACGATCCCGTTGTCGCCAAAGGCGACGGCAGGGGCGCGTTTTATCCGGGTCACAATAAATGGAATTATGAATACAGCATCGGTCAACTGCGTCCCGACGTCGTCGCCGATAACTTTGAGCCGCTGTCCGAATACATGCGCGGCAACGATCAATATCAAATGCTCGAAAGCGATATTTACATCCGCAAAGACAGCAAGTTGATTGACGTGAAGGGATTGTCTTCAAAGGATTATAGGTAAAACAAAACAGCCTCCAAGTTAAAAACTTGGAGGCTGTTTACTGTTTACTTGTTTACTGAGCCGACTTCGCCACAATATCTTCCAACATCTTTGTGGTGAGCGACTTCGGGCGTTCGAGGGGCTGACCCAATGCGCGCGCCCATACATAGTTTGCCGTCACGCCGAGCGCGCGACCTACGCCGAACAGCACGGTGTAGAAATCAAATTCGCGCACGCCGTAATAATATTGAAGCGTTCCAGAAATCGCGTCTACATTCGGGGCGGGATTCTTCGCTTTGCCTTGTTCTTTCAACACGGTCGGCACAACGTCAAAAACCATATCCGCTAAGCGCACGAGATCGTCTTTTGGGAAGTGTTTTTTGGCGTATTCCATTTGCGCGGTGAAGCGCGGATCAGGCACGCGCAAAACGGCGTGACCGTAACCGGGAATGACTTTCCCGCCATCCAACGTATCCCACGCGAATTTATAAAGCTCGTCTCGCGTTGGCACACCGCCGAATTTTTTATATACATCCAGCAGCCAGCCGAGACATTCTTGATTGGCAAGACCATGCAACGGACCGGCAAGTCCGCACAGACCCGCGGAGAAGGCGTAATAAATATCCGAAAGCGATGAGCCGACGAGATGAGTCGCGTGCGCGCTGACGTTGCCCGATTCGTGATCGGAGTGCAGAATGAAATACAAGCGCGCGAGGTCGGCGTATTCTTTTTGATTTTCAACGCCGAGCATTTTTGCGAAGTTCGCGCCGTAATCTAACTTTGGATCCAGTTCGGGTTGCTTGCCGTCTTTGTATTTCAAGTTATAGATGAACGCGGCGACAACTGAAAGTTCGGCGGTCAAGTTCATCGAATCTTCAAGCGCGGGAATCCAGTATTCGTCTTTCTTCATGCCTTCCTTGTAGCGTCGCGCAAATTCAGATTCGGTTTCGAGCGATTGTACGGCGAGCACAAACAAGGTCATCGGGTGCGTATGCTTGGGCATGGCGCGCAGCATGTTGAAGACGTATTGCGGAACATGGCAGCGTTTGATCCATTCGGATTCCACTTCTTCCGCTTGCGCTTTGGTGGGGACTTCGCCGACCATCAGCAGATAATACAGACCGCCGACGTAAGGCATCTCGGCGCCGTTGGGTTTGGGCAGCGCGGCTAACACTTCGGGGATAGACATGCCGCGAAAACGAATTCCTTCGGCGGGGTCTACAAACGAAACGTCGGTCAACATAGATTTGATGTCGCGCATTCCGCCGACGACTTGTCCAACGTTGACTTCGGCGACTTTTACTTCAGCGTGTTCTTTGGCGAGTTTCTTGATGCGCTCGCGCCATTCGGGAAGTTGAGCTTGAATTTTGTCATGCAAGATCATGGGAGACTCCTGTTAGTAATTAGTAATTGGCGATTGGTGATTACTAATTACCAATCGCCAATTATGAAAATTTTAGAGGCTTACTAATTTCTTCAGCGCTTCGTGCGTCTCTTTCACCGACGCGGCGGATTTTTCAAACATGGCTTTTTCAGCGTCGTCAAATTTATATTCGATGATTCTTTCCATGCCGCCCGCGCCAAGCACTACAGGCACGCCGAAGTACATATCGTTCAAGCCGTATTCGCCGTTCATGTACGTCGCGCAAGGCACGATCAATTTTTTATCTTTGAGAATCGCCTCCGCCATTTGCGCGCACGCGAGAGAGGGCGCGTAATAAGCGGAGCCGGTCTTCAAAAGATTGACGATTTCGCCGCCGCCTTTGCGCGTGCGATTCACAATCGCTTCCAATTTATCGGCGGGCAAATATTCTCTTAATGAAATTCCCGCAACGTTCGAGTGGCGGGTGAGCGGCACCATCTCGTCGCCGTGTCCGCCTAGCACATAGCATTGAATATTTTCTACGCTCACGCCGGTTTCCATCGCTACGAAAGCGCGCATACGCGCTGAATCCAAAATGCCCGCCTGACCAATTACGCGCGAGCGCGGAAGTTTGGTCGTCTTCATCGTCAAATACGCCATTGTATCCAGCGGATTGGTTAAGACGATGAAGAACGCATCGGGCGAATTCTTCAGCGCCTCAGTCGCGGCATTGCCGACGATGCCCGCGTTGATCTTGAGCAGGTCGTCGCGACTCATGCCGGGTTTGCGCGCCACGCCCGCTGTGATGATGACAATGTCGGAGTTTTTTGTGTCGGCGTAATTATTGGTGCCGATCACTTTTGCGTCTTTGCCGATAATGGGCATTGCCTCCGACATGTCGAGGCTTTTGCCTTGCGGCATCCCTTCGACCACGTCCACCAACACAACATCCGCGAGTTCGCGTTCAGCGAGCCAATGAGCGGTAGTTGCGCCCGTATTGCCCGCGCCTACAATAGAGATTTTCTTCATTGTTCCTCCAAAATTTTATTATTTGATTAGGCAAAGATTCGCCTGATGATTTTATTTGGCTTGATTTTATCCGAAAGCGTTAAAGTTCAAAAGTACAAAATGTCACATATTTTGATACACAAACGGACAAAAAAAGGACTCTAGATTGAGTCCTTTTCGATTTTTTTCTTGAGGCTATTTTGATTCTTCGGCTTCAAGGAAGCGCGTCGCTTGAATTGCCGCCGCCGCGCCCATTCCCGCCGATGTGATCACTTGACGGAAATGCGAGTCCGCGATCTCGCCCGCCGCGTATACGCCTGCCACGTTGGTTTCCATCTTGTCGTTGACGATGATATTTCCCAGCGCGCTAATTTCCAATTGCCCCGCGAACATTTGCGAATTTGGAACATGACCGATAAATATAAATAAGCCGTCGGTTTCAAAAATAGATTCTTCGCCGGTCTTCACATTCTTTAATTTCAAGCCTGTCAATTTATCCGCGCCGACTGTGCCGACGACGACAGTGTTGAGGATGAAATTCATCTTGGGGTGTTCTTTCGCGCGCTTTAGCAAAATCGCGCCCGCGCGGAATTCTTCGCGGCGATGAATCAGCGTCACCGACGAAGCGTAGCGCGTGATGAACAGCGCCTCTTCAAACGCGCTGTCTCCGCCGCCCACGACGACGACTTTTTTATCCTTGAAGAACCAGCCGTCGCATGTGGCGCAATACGAAACGCCGCGTCCGGTTAATTCCGCTTCGCCGGGAATTTCCAAGTGGACGGGATTTGCGCCGGTAGCGATGATCAGCGTATCGGTTGTGTATTCGCCGCCGTCGGTCTTGACTGTGAACGGGCGTTTTGACAAATCTACGTTGTTTGCCATGTCAAACTCAACCTGAGCTCCGAAATGTTCCGCCTGTTTTTGGAATAGCTCGCCCAGTTCGGCGCCGCCCACGCCTTCGGGAAAGCCCGGATAGTTTTCGATGACGTGCGTTAGCGCGGCTTGACCGCCCAACTGCATTCCCGTCAAAACGATTGGATTCAACTCCGCGCGCGCCGCATATAACGCCGCCGCCAACCCCGCGGGTCCAGAACCTAAGATCAATACTTTTGTATGTTTATCTGCCATTTTTATTTTCCTGTCTTGGCGATCGCCGCCTAAATTTTTATCCAACTTCAAGACGACGCTTTTGAGGTTATTATTACTGCGTATATTTTATCAAATACCTTGTAACAATTTCTTTTGCAGGTTATCTTATTCGGAGCCGTTGTGAAAGAATGTGACAAATGTCAGTAGTAAAACGGAAAAAAAATCCATAGAATATGTGAAAATCTTTCACTGCTTAATCTGAGCAAAAAATGATAAAACAAATTTTGGAATTTCTTCTTGCTCTTCCCGACCTGTGGGAAAAATTGATTTTCCCTATTATCAAACGTCTCTTGTTCTTTGCCACCCATGCAATTCCTGATGGGCTGATCGTTTGGTGGATTTTATATTGGGCGGCGCAGCATCCCTCGCGTCTGACTGAACCCGGCGTTTTTCTATCCTTGCTCGGGCAGGCGACTCTCTATATATCCGTCTATGGAATTTTCTGGGGCGTTTGGATCTATCCTAAAATCAAAGGTTTGGTTGAAACAATAAAAAAATAGGAGAAGCTATGAACCGTATCCGCTTCATGTTTGTTTTAGCGCTGTTCGCGTTGATTTGCGTATCCTGCTCGGGTCCCATTGTCCCGCCGTCGCCCATACCCGAATCTACCGTCACGGCAACAATACAGCCAACATCTACTCCAATTCTTCCCGATGTAAACATTACATATCCCATTGAGGGAGGAAAGGTTTTGGGTATAGAAACCGTAAAAGGCGCGAGTCAAGCCATTCCATCTGGTTCGTTGGTATGGGTGGTCGTTTTTCTTCCAAGCGTTGGCAGATATTACCCGCAAAATTTCTCGGTGGATATGCAAGCCAATGGAGAATGGTCGTCTGTTGTGTATATTGGGCAGGAAGGCGATGTGGGATTACGGGCGGATATTATCGTTGTTATTGCCGATAAAAACGCTCAGGGCGCCATTCAAGCATATTTGCAAAATGCCCGCGACGCCAAAAATTTTGCCGGCATGGAGCGTATTCCCGACGGCGCCATGATCTATGACCGCATGACGGTAGAAAGAAAATAAAAGCGGCTTGGGCGCTAATTAGGTAGGAGGCGTCGTAAGCGCGTCTGCTTGCGCAAGCAGACGCGCTTTTTTGCGCAAAGGGGTTTTAACCGGCAAGGCTTCTTTGTGATTGACCATGCCCGTTAATGGAGGCACAGGAACGAACTCGATTGCATGGAAAACACAGCAAAGGCGGCTAAGACGCCATCCACCATTGCGTATTTCGTATTGTTATTGGGCATGCGCGCATCAGGCAGGCTTCCCCAACGCTGGCGAAATTGAACCATGATGTTTTGCAGAGATAGTTTTTGTCGCATGGCGCTCAAAACATGATCACATTTTCCCTGCTTTTTTTAAATTTGGTATTGCTGTGTCGGTATATACAGAATAGCGAAGTCAATTTATAATGAAAAAAGGGC
>JAVHOY010000299.1:5388-6985 GCA_036170295.1 bacterium | reverse complement strand
GCGAGGCAAAAGGCGAATTGGAAAAACGGCTTGAACAAGAAGGACTCAAAACGCATATTGTTGCCATCGAAACCGTGGATAAGATGACTGATCCCCAGATTTCGGCGAAGGTTCGCGAGCGTTTTCCAGCCTAAGATCGTGTTGTACAATTAATGAAAATCACCTGCCGCCGAATTACAATCTGCGGCAGGAATGTTATTTACGGAGGAAGCATGGGATTAGCGAATAGCACACTCATTGGCGCAACCAAGCCAAAAGTTTCCGATCATTTATTGGAGATGGCGCGCAAAGAATCGGAGGCCGTATTGACGGAACTTGAGTCGCGCTTGGGCGGATTGAGCGCGGCGGAAGCCGAAACCCGAGTCAAACGCGACGGGTTGAATGAGATCGCGCGCGAGAAGCGTCAATCGCCGCTGATGAGGCTGTGGGACAACGTCCGCAATCCGCTGGTCATTTTGTTGATGGGGCTGGGCGTGCTTTCGTATCTGACAGGCGATGTGCGCGCAACCATCGTCATTTTTGTGATGGTCGTGCTGGGCATCGTGCTGCGCTTTTATCAAGAGATGCGCGCCGACAACGCCGCCGAAAAACTCGAAGCCATGGTCAACATCACCGCCACTGTGGTGCGCGATGGCAAGGATGTAGAAGTTCCGCTCAAACTTTTAGTTCCAGGCGACATCATCCGACTGGCGGCTGGGGACATGACGCCTGCCGATGTGCGTGTGCTGACCGCCAAGGACTTGTTCCTTAACCAGGCAGCGCTGACAGGCGAATCCATGCCCGTCGAAAAGGGACCCGCCCCCACGTCGGGAGAGATGCGGAATCCGCTCGAGTTGCCGAACATCTGCTTCCTTGGATCAAACGTCGAGAGCGGAACCGCCTCGGCGGTCGTCATCCACACGGGCGATAAAACTTATTTCGGCTCGCTGGCCGCCAGCATCGTCGGTCAGCGCGAACTGACCAGTTTCGACAAAGGCATCAACAAATTCACATGGCTGATGATCCGCTTTATTATCGTGATGGTGCCCGCCGTTTTTCTGATCAACGGGTTAAGCAAACACAACTGGCTGGAAGCGTTCCTGTTTGCGATGGCGGTGGCGGTGGGGCTGACGCCTGAGATGCTGCCGATGATCGTGACCGTCAACCTATCGAACGGCGCAATCGTGATGGCGCGCAAAAAGGTGATCGTCAAACGCCTGAACGCCATCCAGAATTTTGGCGCAGCAGATGTGCTTTGCACCGATAAAACGGGGACGCTGACGCAAGGCAAAATTATTCTTGAAAAGCATATTGACGCGCGCGGCAATGAAAGCCAGCGCGTTCTGCATTACGGATATATGAACAGTTATTATCAGACTGGCTTGAAGAACCTGATGGATGAAGCCATTCTGAATCACGGCGACTTGAACGAAGCGCTTCAAGTGGATGAAAAGTTTCGCAAGATCGACGAACTGCCTTTTGATTTTCAGCGCCGCCGCATGTCGGTCATTTTGGAAAACGACCAGAACCAGCAAATCCTGATTTGCAAAGGCGCGGTCGAAGAGATCATGCGCCTTTCGACGCATGTGGAACTTGCGGGCGAAATTCTGGAAGTGAC
>JAVHOY010000299.1:0-5288 GCA_036170295.1 bacterium | reverse complement strand
GTCGGCATGTCCGTGGATAAAATTTTGCTCGGCTCGCAAATCGAGACGATGAGCGAACCTGAGTTGGGCGAAGCCGCCAGCGTCACCAGCATCTTCGCCAAGTTGGCTCCATCTCAAAAAGAACGCATCATCAAAGCCTTGCAAAGCAAGGAGCATGTGGTGGCGTTTATGGGTGATGGCATCAACGATGCGCCCGCCCTGAAAGCCGCCGACGTGGGCATCTCGGTGGACAGCGCGGTGGACATCGCCAAAGAATCGTCCGATATTATTTTGCTGGAAAATAGTTTATTGGTTTTGGAACAAGGCGTGATGGAAGGACGCCGCGTGTTTGGCAACATCATCAAGTACATCAAGATGGCGGCCACTTCCAACTTTGGAAATATGTTCAGCGTGGTGGGAGCCAGCGCCTTCCTGCCTTTTCTGCCGATGCTTCCGATCCAAGTGCTGACCAATAATCTGCTGTATGATTTCTCGCAGACGACCATCCCAACCGACCAGGTGGACGCCGACTGGCTGACCAAGCCGCGCAAGTGGACCATCGGCGAAATTCAGCGCTTCATCATCTTCATCGGTCCGATCAGTTCCATCTTCGATTACGCCACCTTCTTCATCATGCTGTACGTCTTCAACGCCTGGAACAATCCCGCGCTCTTTCACACAGGCTGGTTCGTAGAATCGCTTTTCACGCAGACGCTGATCATCCATGTTATCCGCACCAACAAGATTCCGTTCATTCAGAGTCGCGCCAGCACGCCGCTGATTCTGACCTCGATCATCATCGTCGCGGTCGGCGCGTGGCTGACAGTTTCTCCGCTCGCCGCCACGCTCGGATTTGTGACCCTGCCCGCGCTGTATTGGCTGCTGCTGGCGGGACTGTTGGTCTGCTATGTGGTGTTGACGCAAGCGGTAAAGACTTGGTTCTATCGCCGCTACGGAATATAATCATAATAATGAACCCTATCGGAGTGCACAGCGAAAGGAAATCAGTTTTGTTGGATCAAAGGAAAACTTCGTGAGTCAAATTATTGATCGCCGATTAAATTCGGAAAAAGAATACCAAAATATCTTTGAAGTCACCAGCGAAGCGCTGGTCATCTTTGACATGGAGAAAGGCGCTGTCGTTGAAGCCAACCCCGCCGCGTGCGCGTTGTACGGCTACGCCCGCGAGGAATTCGTGGGGTTAGATCCAGAGATCTTCATGCTGCCTGAAAGTTATGATTTATTTATGGACAATCTCCGCAAGGCTGAACAGGGCGACATGTTGGAAGCGCTCGCCATTCATTTACATAAGGATGGCTCGCCGTTTCACGTTGAAGTGCGCAGATCCATGGTCAAATATAAAAATCAAGCCTGTTTGCTGAGCGCCATCCGCGACGTCAGTCAGCGCATCCTAAAGGAAAAAACAATGAGCGAGCGGATCGAAGTCCAAAAGCGCGAACAGGCAATGTTGCTCACCATCTCGCATACGTTGGCGTCCACACTGGAACTTCAACCGGGGCTAATCCTCGATCAATTGCGCGAGATCATCAAGTACACGCATGGCGGATTATTCTCGCTGGATGGCGACACGTTGGTCACGCTGGCAATGCGCGGGACTCCGCAACTGGAAGAATCCGCGCCTATTTCCATTCATTCCAATACGCCCGAAAAACTTGCCACGTTATTCAACAGACATCGCCCCACGCGCATCGCCGATGTGTGTAGCGACGAACCGCAGGCGATTTTTCTGCGCGCCTTTTTGGATGACGGAGCCGCCATGCTCTTTGAAGGTATGCGATCATGGATGTGGGTGCCGCTGGCTGTGAGGGGGCGCATCATTGGCTGCATCGGCATTGCCGAGACCAGCAAGGATTATTTCACAATTCACCACGCCGAACTGGCGCTGAGCGTCGCCAACCAAGCCGCCATCACCATGATCAACGCGGAACTATACAGCAAGGCAAAGGATCTGGCGGTATTGGAAGAACGACAGAATCTGGCGCGCAACCTGCATGACGCTGTCAACCAATCTCTGTTCTCCGCGAGTCTGATCGCCGAAGTCCTGCCGCGCTTATGGGATAGAGACCAACAAGAAGCGCGACATTCGCTCGAAGATTTGCGTCGGCTGACGCGCGGCGCGACGGCTGAGATGCGCTCGCTTCTGGCTGAGCTGCGTCCCTCAACATTGATCGACTCAAGTCTGAGCGATCTGTTGCGTCTGTTGGGAAACGCGTTTTCAGGACGCACCAATATTCCCGTAGCGCTTAACGTAACGGGAGAGTTCTTCCTTCCTGCCGAAGCGCAGATAACTTTCTATCGCGTGTGTCAGGAAGCGCTTAATAATATCGCCAAACATGCCAAAGCCAGTCAGGTTGAAATTGATCTGAAGCAGGAAGAAGCCGCGATTGAAATGCGCATCCGCGACAATGGCTTGGGCTTTGACCCTAAAAAAACACTCTCAGGTCACTACGGTTTGGGGATGATGCGCGAGCGCGCCGAAGCCGTGGGCGCGCTGCTGACCGTCACAAGCCAGCCCGGTCGCGGCTCTGATCTCACCATCCGCTGGATACAGACCCCATCTAAGGAATCCTTATGACAACTTTTTCCACACAACCTATTCGCGTTATGCTTGTCGACGATCATGCTATGGTGCGCAGAGGATTGGCGACCATCTTAAAAGTTTTTGATAATATAACGCTGGCGGGCGAAGCCGAAAATGGCGCCGACGCTATTAAACTGTGCGCCGAAGTTTTACCCGATGTAGTGTTAATGGATTTGGTGATGCCTGAAATGGATGGGGCAACCGCAACGCGCATCATTTGCCAAAAATATCCAAAGGTGAAGGTGCTGGCGCTGACCAGTTTCAAGGAAGGCGATTTAGTCAAGAACGCGTTGGAAGCCGGCGCGATTGGTTATTTGCTCAAGGACGTCTCGGCGGACACTCTGGCGCAAGCGATCCGCGCCGCGTATGCGGGACGCGCCACGCTCTCACCCGAAGCAGCGCAATCTCTGGTTGAGACGACTAATCAACCTCCCGCGCCGGGACTCGACTTGACCGAGCGCGAGCGCGAAGTCCTCGCCTTGATGGTTGAGGGACTGAACAATACGCAGATCGCGGGAAAGATGACAGTGAGTCCGTCTACTATCAAATCGCATGTCAGTCATATTCTGGCAAAACTATTTGTGACTAGCCGCACCGAAGCGGTGACGCTCGCGCTGCGGAATCATCTCGTTTCTTAAGAAGTCGTGCAATAATAACTTCCGCTTTTTCCGCTAACCGTCAGTCAGACTAAGGGTCTGTAAATTATTAACTTCCCGTAATGTCATTGCGAGCCACCGCTCTTGGTCTTTGGTGGCAAAGCAATCTCCATATCGTTGAGAGAGGATTGCTTCGGGCAAGAACAAGAACGCCCTCGCAATGACATTGTTTTTGGGGTTGGCGAGGGAACTTATATTTTTACGAACCCTAAAGTCCTGCCTCAATATATGGAAAGCCTCTTCGGGGCTGAGTCGGAGGCAGGGATTTATCCCGCCGAGCAAAGGATAGCCTGATATTCAAAATAGGGAAGTTGTTTTTATATAAGCGCTTCTGTAATCTCCCCCAAGTGGGCTACACAAATACTCTCCAACCGATGGATAAGGTTGGGGAGTGTTTGTTGTAAGATGAGCGTAGGTTAATAACTGATGTTACGCATGTCATTGCGAGAGCGATAGCCCGAAGTAATCTCCTCGCAATGACGGCTAAACTGCGTAAGGTGAGTTAATCATTTACAAAGGAGTATTACAAATGAACAAGTTTAGTAAAATGACGATGAAGGCAGCAGTCGTTATTCAGATCCTTGCGCTTACGCTGGCGGCTTGCGCCGGCGCGGGCGTCAGCGCGGATAACGCCGCTGCGCCAATGATTTGTCGCGCCACCGGCGATGCGGCGCATCCATATGAAGAAGTAAGCGCCGCCAACGATATCAGTCCGGTACCAGTAAACGGTTGCCCGGCAAGCGCGGTGACAATCGTCAATGGCAAGATCACGATCTGCCATGCCACGAACAGCGCAACCAACCCTTATAACGAAATTGCAGTCAGCGTCAAGGGCTTGGATGGTCATGGCGTTCATACAGGCGATATCATCCCAGCGCCAGAAGGCGGTTGCCCTAAAAGCCTTGGGGCGACAGGCAATGGTATGACCAAGATTTGCCATGCCACCGACGACGCGGCGAATCCCTATGAAGAAATGACCGTCAATAGCGCTGACTTGAACGATCACAATGGGCATCCAAACGACATCATCCCTGCGTTGGCAAACGGTTGTCCTGCCAGTCTGGCTGCAGTCAGCAATGGCAAAGTCACGATCTGTCATGCCACGAGCAGCGCAACCCATCCTTATAACGAGATCACGGTCAGTGTTAATGGCTTAAATGGTCACAGCAAACATGAAGGCGATATCTTCCCAGCGCCAGAAGGCGGTTGCCCTGCCAGCCCAGTCGTGATCAATAGCAATGATAAGATCACGATCTGCCATGCCACTGGCAGCAAAAAGAATCCTTATAACGAAATCACCGTGAGCGTAAACGGCTTAAATGGTCACGATAAGCATCAAGGCGATATCATCCCAGCGCCAGCGGGCGGTTGCCCAACTAAATAATGGATTTGTTTATTAGACCTAAATCCAGTTATTCAAGAAACCGCTCTCCACAGGCGCACCGCTTTCTTTTGCAAGAGATTGAGTATTCATCTCCCCCAAGTGGGGGAGATGAATACTCCCCAGCTGGGGGATATGGTTGGAATGTAATCAAAGTATGCTCCATTCATGACCCGCGTATATTTAGCAGATGCGAAGCCTCAAGAGCGCTCCGCGTTGCGCTTGCTGTTGCTTGATTTAAATATGAAAGTAGTTGGCGAAGCAGCCGATTGGTTCACGACGTTGGCTCAGGTGCCGCTCAGTCGCGCAGATATATTGTTGGTGGATTGGGACTTACTCCCAATTGACCTGGGCGCGCAGTCTCTCGCGGAACTACGCGTGGCTTGTCCCAGCGCCATTGTCGTTATATTAATCAGCCATTTGAACTCTCGTCAACAAGCCGCGCTCTCTGTCGGCGCCGATGTGTTTATCAGCAAAGGCGAAACGCCTGATCGTTTGGCGGAACAATTGCGAACTGTCGCCGCGAATATTCTCAGTATAAATAGCTGACGTTACGCAGTGTGCGTCATTGCAACAAGGCAATCCCATGCGGCGAGGAGACGCCGCTTCGTAATGACATAGGAATCTCCCCCAAGTGGACTAGAAACAAACTCCCCAGCCGATGGATGCG
>JAVHOY010000298.1:2295-6987 GCA_036170295.1 bacterium | reverse complement strand
CCAATTCACATGGACTTTGAGCGCGGCGCGGAAATCATCCACTGCCAGTTGAGTCTGACCCGCCATGTAATATGCGCGTCCGCGCCAGAGCAGGGATTCCTCGAGCGTACGTTCTTCTTTACTGGTGGGGTCGGTCAACGTAGTATCGGCAAGGCTGATCACATCCGCGTAGCGCGCGGAATAGTAGTAGGCGAAGTATGGTCCTGTTTGATACCACATCATGCGGTAGGGACGATCATTCTTTTCGGTATTCCATTTTGCGTAAAACGAAAATGCCTGATCGTATGCGCTGGCTGCATCAATATATTGTTTCAATGCGACGTGGCTTGTGCCTTTGTTGAACCATGCAAAGAAAAGATCATTGCCCGTTACTGTGGTTACATCTTTGTTGGCTAATTCAAGCGCGTGCTGATTCGCCCATTCAACATCAGCCCATGGACCCAGTACATCATATACTTCCGATTCGCGGTCGGCGGGGTAAACTACTATAAATAGATAGTTGTAGGCGCGCCAGCCTTTCTGATAGGTGTTGTAATCGCTCAGTATGTTTTTTCCTGCTGGGTTGCCGTATTTATCTTTAAGGTTTGAATCTTGTGCAATGAAATTGCCGCGCATATCATCGTAGCCGGTAGTAAATAGATAATGTCCAAACCAGCCAATAGTGCCTGTGTAATCGCGTTCGTAATATCCTTTTTCTGCAATAACAGGGAAACCTGCGGCGATTAATCGTTTGAGTAAATTTTCGTCGCCGCCATACCGTGTGAGCGCGCGGTATTCCGTTTCTTCATTAACAAAATCTACTAATTCATACGGCATGACATTTTTATCAGGAAAGCCGCGCTCAATAAAGTTCTTGCGCATATCGCCTGAACCTGGTTTGATTACTTTTGCAACTGCGTCACGGTCGCCTTTCCAACCCCAGAAGTTAAGGGCCATCGTCAAATTTGCGGGACCACAATAATTCCAGCGGTTCTGTTGGTCGACGTAAACTACGCCGGGCAGGCTCACTGCCGAAGGCACAGGCGGGAAAGTTGCTGTGGGTGTGACCGTTGCTCCTAGTGTGGGCGTTGCGGTCACTTGCGCTTGCGGAGTCAGCGTTAAAAGCATTTCTGCGCGCGCAGTAACAACGGCTGTTTGAATGTTGAAATTCGTTTGGCTGCTGGGGTAAAAGATCGCCGGAGGGTTGAAAAAATAAATAATCCGCGTGCGAACTGCATCAATCCGCCATGCAAGGCGGCTGTTCACGGCGGGAATGTTATAGACTCCGATTGCAAGGACGATAAAGACGGCGGTTAGCCAGAAAATTTTATTTTTCTTAAACATGGAGGAGATTATATAACAAAATAAGAGACAGTCGCTATCCTATCCTTTTCCTTTTTCAAGTAAAATCAACCTATGAAAGAATACATCTATTCGCGAAACGCCGTTTACGAAACCCTGCGCGCAAAACGCAGGGACGTTTTTGCAATCGAGATTGCCGACTCCGCGCAGGAGAAAGGAAAATTGGCGGAGATCATTCAATTGGCGCGCAGTTTAAAAATCCAAGTCAACAAAGTTCCGCGCGCAAAGTTGGATAAAATCCATGATAACCATCAAGGGGTAGCGGCTGAAGTGGGCGGATATCCATACAGCGATGTCGTCGAAATTCTTGAATATGCCAACAGCAAAAACGAACAGCCGTTTGTATTGATTCTCGACTCGCTGCAAGACCCACAAAATTTTGGAACGTTGATTAGAACCGCAGAAGCCATCGGCGCGCATGGCGTGGTGATTCCCTTGGCGCGGGCTGTGGAAGTGACCCCTGCGGTAGTCAACGCATCGTCGGGCGCAAGCGAACTCATGTTGATTGCGCGCGAAAATCTTTCGCAGACAATTGACGCGCTTAAAGATAACGATGTTTGGGTGGTCGGCTTGGATCAAAGCGGAACGGAATTGGAATCAAATTCGCGGCACTTGCGCGGGGCAATCTGTTTGGCGGTCGGTTCCGAAGGCGATGGGTTGCACGAACTCATCCGCAAGAAATGCGATATTGTGTTAAAACTTCCCATGAAAGGCAAGATTGAATCGCTGAACGCCGCAGTCGCGGGTTCTGTCGCTTTATATCTCGCGTATCTTGCGCGTCAAAAATAATTTATACAAAGAAGGAAAAGTCCATGCAACATAGTCATCACGATTTGAAAGTATACGGCGGGATCAAATTGTTTGTCGGTTCGGGTTCGCCTGAATTGGGGAAGAAGGTCGCCGATTATCTTGAACTGCCCGTCAGCGCGCGCGAGATGATCGAATTCCCCAACGAAAACCTGTTCGTCAAGTTGAGCGGCAGTGTGCGCGGACAGGATGTGTACGTCATTCAAACTACGTCGTCGCCGGTGCATCGCAACTTGATGGAACTGCTGATTACCATTCAAACGCTGCGTTTGGATTCTGCGGCGCGCATCACCGCCGTTGTGCCGTATTTGTGCTATGGGCGTTCCGATAAAAAGGATCAGCCGCGTGTGCCGATCTCTGCGCGTTTGGTCGCAGATATGATCGAAGTCGCCGGCGCGGATCGCTACTTGACTCTCGATCCTCACGCGGGACAGGTGCAAGGATTTTTCTCCATTCCCGGCGATGTATTGACCGCGTCGCATTTGCTGATTGACCATATCAATAAAAATCTGCGCGCCGCTATGCAAAATCCGGTGGTCGTTTCGGTTGATCTGGGCTTTGCCAAAAAAGGACGCAATTACGCCGCCGATATGGACATGCCCATCGCCTTCATTGAAAAGCGCCGACAAGGCAACGACGCAAAAGCCGAAGCGCTGACGCTCATCGGCAACGTCGCCGACCGCGACGTCATCATTGTGGACGACGAAGTGGATACCGGCGGCTCAATTGTCCAAGCCGTGAATGTTGTCAAACAAAACGGCGCGCGCAATGTGTACCTCGCGTTTATTCATCCCATCCTTTCGCGCAACGGCGCGGAGCGACTCGGCGCGCTGCCCGTCAAGCAAATCATCACCACCGATTCCGTGCCGATCCCGCCTGAAAAGATGAAATTCCTGAAAGATAAGATCGCGGTTATTTCCATTGCGCCGCTCATCGGAGAAGTCATTCAACGCGCCCACGAAGGACGCTCCGTCGGCGAGATGTTCAACGAATAACGTTCAAACGTTTTTGCCATGCCCGAATTGCCTGAAGTCGAAACGATTGCGCGCGCGCTTAAACCGCAACTGATCGGCGAAACCATTCTCGCCGCCGATTTGCGCTGGGCGCGTACGCTTGCCATTCCCTCGCCGAAGCAATTTCGCGCGCAAGTTAGCGGACAAAACATTATCGGCGTTTCGCGCCGCGCAAAATATCTCGTCATTCAACTTGACGATTACAGTTTGATCGTTCATCTGCGGATGAGCGGAGACTTGATGGTCAGAGAAAATAAATCCGCGCCAGAAAAACATGATCGTCTTTTGCTGTATCTTTCAAATCAAAAATATCTCGCATTCAACGATACGCGCAAATTTGGGCGCGCATGGTTTACGGACGAGCCCCAAAAAATTCTCGGCAAACTTGGACCCGAACCGCTCGAAAAAAACTTCACCCCATCATGGCTCTTTGAAAATCTGCATAAACGCAAACGTCAACTCAAACCGTTGCTGCTCGATCAAACTTTTGTCGCGGGGTTGGGCAACATCTATACCGATGAATGTTTGCACATCGCAAAACTTCATCCGCTGAAGTTATCCAATACGGTGACGCAGCCGCAAGCCGCAGCGCTGCGTGAAGCGATTCGCGCCGTACTCAAAGAAGGCATCCGTCGCAACGGCGCCAGCATTGATTGGGTCTATCGCGGCGGCGATTATCAAAATCATTTTCGCGTGTATGGACGCGCAGGCAAACCCTGCTTAATTTGTAATACAATTATAGAAAAGTTCGTGGTCGGGCAACGCGGCACACATATTTGTCCAAACTGTCAACGCTTGAGGTAATTATGGATCAATTTACTTTCACACCCCAACTCGGTCTTATTCTTGGCGGCATCGTCGGCGTTATCGTTGGATGGGTCATCGGCTTTTTCGATTCCAATAAGCGCGCCGCAAAAAAAATTCAAGCCGCAGAAGCGAAAGCGGAAATCGCGGTTACTGAAGCGGAGAAAAAAATCGCGCAAGCCAGTCATGCGGCGCAAGTCATTGTTCAAGACGATCCCGGTTTGTTGCGTCTCAAAAATAATCAAGGAAGTTACGCGCTTGAAATAGACGGCGCGTTGATTAACGGCGCGTTGCCTGCGGATCAGAAAAAGCGCTTGATCGAATTGCTGACCGCGATGCGTCCCTACCTTGAAGGTTCGTCCGCTCCTCAATCTGTTCCCGCGCCCGTCGCGCCGCGTCCGACTCCCATCGTATCCGCTCCTGTTGTTCAAACGATTGCGCCGCCCGCGCCCGCCGCAGATTTGCTAAAGCCCGTCGTGAAAATTGAAGACAAGAAAGCGCTTGCCGCGTTAAGCATGGTCGCTCAAATTGACAGCGTGTTGCAAGCGCGCTTGATAAACACTCCGCTTGCCAAGCGCGGCATCCGCGTTTATGAATCGCCCGAAGGCGGCGTGCAAGTTGAAGTGGGCTTGGAAAAATTTGCGACGATAGACGACGTGACCGACCCTGAAGTCAAAGCCTTTATCCGCGCCGCTGTTGCGGAATGGGAAAAGAAATTCACGCCGGG
>JAVHOY010000298.1:0-2195 GCA_036170295.1 bacterium | reverse complement strand
GTTTATATCTCGCCGTCAACACGGGGCAAGCCGCCGCCTCCGCAATATCGGCGGTGACGTTAGAAGCGTACATCTGGCGAAACGAGTTTGAACTATACAACGATCCCATGCACAGCAGATCGTAATTTCCCTCTTTCACTTCCGCTGATATTTCTTCCACCGCGTTTCCCTGCCGAACTTTGACGCTGGCGGTTAATCCGTCTTCTTTGGCGATCTTCAACGCTTGGCGCAAACTTCGTCCGACGGGCGTGTCCGTCTCGGTCAGGGTTTGCCAATGGTCGCGCTCGGTTCGCGCGGTGGGGTAATCCAAATCCATTGGGGGAATGACGTGCAGTAAGACAATCTCGGCGCGGCTCTTCATCGCCATTTGCATGGCGAGATGCTCCGCCGTGACTTCGTAGCCCAATCCGCCGATGCAGATCAATATTTTTTTCAAAGGCAATTTTGATTTTGGCACATAGATAATTGGCTGCCCGATTTCTTCGATCAAGCGGCGGATGGAACGCCCTGAAATTAAGCGGCGGATATGCGCGCGTCCCAGCGGACCTAAGACCGTGATGAAATTTCCCCGCTTTGCTTTGCGCGGAATGACGTCCTCCGCGTTGCCGTTCTCAACTTCGAGCGCGTACTCCGCGCCGTTCTGCTGGAACAATTCGACGGCGCGCGCAAAAATATTTTCGAGCGGGTAATGGTCGTCAATCGCCGCGGGGTTCAAATCTTCGTTCACGCCGAGCAGCGTAATTTTCATGTTGAGGTTTGTCGCGAGCCACGTCCCATATTCGATGGCGGGCAGCGTTCCTATAAATCCATTGGTGGCAATTAATAAATTGGAGTTCATGAGTCTATCCGTTTATCGAAATAAGATTACGCCTAAAACTCCGGCGCCGAGCAAGACCAGCGGAGAGGGAAGATCAAACCACAATGCGATGGCGCTCAACGCGGCGATGAATAAGGTGCGTTTGTCTATTTTCTTAGTTTTGCCCACATGAAAAAGATTCCACGCGACCATAATGATCAGCGCGGCGATGGCGGGACTCATCCCTTTGACAAATCCCTTCAGCCAGCCTTCCTCTTGAAATTGTTGCAAAACTGCGGCGACAGCCAGCATCATCACGGTTGGGGGAAGCACCGCGCCCAGCAGCGCCGTGAATACGCCGGGGATTCCGCCTGCGGCGTAGCCGACGAACATGGCAAGTTTGAGCGCTTCGCTGCCCGGCAGAACATTTGAAAAGCCGACCGCTTCTACAAAACGTTCCTCGCTCATAATGTTGCCGACGGCTTCTTTATACAGCAAGCCAACCGAGGCGGGTCCTGAAGGCGAAAGTAAATTCACTTTTAGGAACAGCCATAATAGATTTAACCAAATGGTAAATTTTGTTCGATTCATGGCGATAGAAAAATGATTCCGATAATTCCTGCAATGACGATGACGACGCGCTCAGGCGCATCGAACCACATGGCGGCAAAACTGACAATTGCCATCGCCCAACCGAGCCAGCCGGTATTGCCGCCTTTATCAAATATCTTCCAGGCTGTAAAAATCATCAGGATGGAAATGGCGGGCGCGAGTCCTTCAATGAAATTGCTCACCCACGATTCGCGGCGCAGACGATGCAGGATCATCGTCACGCCGAGAATAATAATGGTGGGCGGCAGAATCGAACCCAGCAACGCGATCAACCCGCCGGGGATTCCAGCCGCTGCATAGCCGATATACATGGCAAGTTGAAGCGCGTCGCTGCCCGGCAAAACAGCGGAAAGCCCAACCGCTTGAACGAATTGGGCTTCTGTGACAAATCTTCCTACCGCTTCATGGTAAAGCAAACCCACAGATGCGGGTCCCGATGTGCTGAGCAAATTGACTTTAATAAAAGTCCAGAAAAGTTGAGTGAGAATATCCACGCGCCCAAGTCTATCACGTTCCCTTTGAAATTCTTGAAATATTTACGGCTTTGAAAATTGCCGTGATCATACAGCGTAAGTCGAACCGCCAACAAAAAACTGCGAGAAGTTCTCTCGCAGTTTTTTTGTATTTATTTAATTGCCGGTCTCGGTCTCGTTTGTATTCGTTTCTCCGTCTTTTTCGCCCTTATCTTTTTCTTTATTCTTGTTGATCTCAGGCGGTTCGGGTGTGCCTTCGCTAGGTTGATTCACTTCGGTAGGCTGACTTGTGCTTTCTGGGCTTTCGCTCACAG
>JAVHOY010000297.1:4511-7010 GCA_036170295.1 bacterium | reverse complement strand
GTTAAGTAAACTAGATTGTCATCGCGGAGGTTAAATATGTCTGAAAGCGAATCGCGCAAGCCAGCGGAAATTCTCAAAGATATTCTCCACGCCTTGCAAAGCGCGGAGCCAGAAGCGCGTTTGAACGGCATCGCGCAATTGCATACGACCAACTACAGCAGCGAAGCAATCCGCGGCGAGTTGGAAAAACTCGCGTTGCGCGACCCGAATGAAGAAGTCCGCGCGGAAGCGCTTGCCGCGCTCAATCTCGCCACGCAACGCAATGTTCGCAGCCAAATCAACAAAATTGAACTTGGCGAGCGCCACATCCTTCTGCAAGAAATCAAAGATTGGGAAAAACTTGGCTTGCTGGAAAAAGAACGCGCGGAAGTGATACGCCGCCGTTATGATTTTGACGTCGCGCTTCCTACCTCCCCTAAAGTTGATTCTGTTAAGCCGATCGTTTCAACGCCCGAAAAAATTCCCGCGCCTGTCGCGCCGCCGCAACCCAAACCACAACCCAAGCCGGCGACAGTTGCGCCCGCGCAAACATTCAAACCCGCGCCCGTCGCGCCGCCTAAGCCCGCCGCTCCGCGCCTCACGCTGACTCAAATCTTGCTGAGCGAAAACAGCATCAAGGTTGCGTTATATCTCGGCGCATTTTTTGTGATCGCCTCCGCCGCCATCCTCGCCGCGTTGTATGAAGTTGCGCGCCTGCCGATCCTCGTCATCGCCACATTAATCTTCGGCGGATTTTCCGTCGCCATCCGCAAGCGACTTCCGCAACCAAGTTTCGCGATCTTCGTTGTATTCTCCTTCCTGTTGCCTATCACTGCGAATGTGCTGAAAGAATCGCTGAACCTATCAGCGTTGCCGTTCAACGCGGCGTATTGGGTATTTGTCTCCGCGTTCATGGCGCTGATCTGGATGGGAGGCGCGCGGCTTTATGAGTCGCGCCTATTCAGCGTGACTGCGCTTGCTTCTTTCACTGTCGCGCTATATCGCGTCGGCGATATGTTTTACGCCGCCTCAGAATTTTACGCAACCATGCTTGGACTTGCCGCGCTGACAGGTTTGCTTGGCGTGTGGGCGCTGAAACAATGGAAAGATGCAAACTTTGCGCGTCCATTATTTTTCGCCGCGCAATTATTGCAAGTCGCCGCGCTGATTGCGTCTGTAAGCGTCTTCTTTATACAATTCATTGGCAGCGCCTCAACGCCGCTGTGGAATCTCGCCTCCGTTTTCACTTGGGGATTTGCTTTCCTCTTCTATGCAATTTCAGATTTACTCTTCCCCTTCATTTTCTTTCCGTGGCTCGCGGCAGGGACGCTTTTCGTCATGCCGTGGTTCGTCGGCGCGGCATTCAAAATGGACGCGCTTGGCGGGACGATCTCATTCCTCGTCTGGGGTTTGATCTTATCCGCAGCCAGCGAATTAACATATAGGCTTGAAAAGATACGCAAATACAGTCTGCCCGTTTTACTTGTCTCCGTTGGAATATTTGCAGTGACAGTGACCTACGGTTTCACAGATCAAGTTGCGACAGGCTTCATTAGCGCGCTCGTTGTCGCAGTTGCGTATGCCGCGCTGCACTTTATCCGTCCGCGCGGATGGCTGTGGGCGATTGCGCTATTCAACTTTGTCATCGCCTACTTTGCCTTCTTCAATTTGCCTTTCATGGAAAAGACAAGCGTCTTCTTCGGCTATGAATTGCTCGGCTTAAGTCTGATCTTCCTGCTGCCCGATCTCCTCTTGAAAAATGACCTCAAAGACAATTGGGCGTGGCGACTTCCTCCGCGCATTTACGGCGCATTCTTTACGATCTTGAGTTTCATTATCTATCCCATCACTCAGGAAGTTCCGCTGATTAACACAGCCGTTATGTTCGGCGTGTACGCGCTTTTCTTTGCAGTCTACGCTATGCGTTACGACAAAGCGATCATCGGCTATATTGCCGCGCTCTCGCTGGTTATCAGCGCTGTGTATGCGCTCAATTATTTTGAGTGGAATATCGTTCTTGAAACATTGAGCGTCTTAAGCGCGCTGTACTTCTTCGGCGGATTTGCGCTCAAGAAAAACGAATCGCGCGCTTCATGGCGCGTCATGCTTGAAGCCAGCGGATTAACGCTTGGCAGCATTGTCGCTCTCGTGGCGGCGTTCACGCAAAAAGAATATATCGGGTGGTTTGTCGCGGTCATCGGCGCGTTGTTCATTATTCAAATGTATAGCCGCAAACAACACTTGTTCGAGATTGGCGCGCAGCTCATCTTTTTAATTGCGAGCGCTCTCATCTTGAATGACTTCCACATTAGCGAAGTTTCCTACACCGCCATGACGCTTAGCTTGGTTATCCTCAGCCTTGACATGCTCTTCACGCTGACATTCAAAGGCGCGCGTCCGCTTGGAATATTCGTAAAAAGTTTGGGCGGACTTTTTGTATTTGCCGCCAGCATGATATTCCTTACAGACGATAATGCCTTACGCGCTTTAATCGGGTTTGCGATTTACACCGTTTTCTTT
>JAVHOY010000297.1:0-4411 GCA_036170295.1 bacterium | reverse complement strand
TCTACACCGCCGTTCAGCGCAAAGCCGTTTACGGTTATCTCCCCGCCGCGTATTTGCCGCTAACCATTTTCTTCGCGCTCAACCATTTCAATGTAGACGCATGGCTGCCCGTGTTGACGGCTTTAGCTGTGATTTACTTTATCATCGGCGCAGTTATCCTCTCGCAAACGTCATGGTCGCACATGTTGAGAAACAGCGCGCTGACGCTCGGAGCGCTTGTTTCGCTCAGCGCATTATTCGCGCTCAAAGAAACAGGCGGATGGTATGCGCTCGCGGTCGGGCTGCTCTTCGCCGCAGAAATGTATCTGAGTCGCAACGGCTGGTTTGAAATTGGCGTGCCTGTCATGTTCAACATCGGCGCGTATCTTATTTTGCGCGATTTCAAAATTGACGAACTTGCCTATCACCTGCTGGCGTACAGTCTCGTTTGGCTGATCACAGATTTGCTCGCGCAGCTCACGTTTACAAATCCGCGCCCGTTGAAATGGATCGTGCGTGGAATCGGCGCGATGCTGACTCTCATCAACTATGTAATCTTATTCAATGCAGATTCAAAAATCGCCGCGATTGGATTTGGCGTGTACGCGCTGCTTTTCCTGATTACAAGTTTGATCTATCGTCAGCCGAATTTGATCTACGCTTTTACATTGACTCTGCCGCTCTGCGCGACTTTCCTCTTCCGCGCATTGGATTTGACCAAGTGGATTCATCCAGTCATTGTTCTCGCGATAATCTACTACGCAATCGGCTATCTATTCCGCGCAAGCAAACGCGCAACAGGATGGGATGCCCCGCTGCTCTCCAGCGGATTGGGGCTGGGCGTCGTCGTCTCGTTTGCCGCGCCAATTCTCGGCGGAATAGATGCCGCGCTCCCTGTCGCGCTGGCGGCAACGCTTTGGGCAGTGGAAGCGTTTGCGCGGCGGAATGTCTGGCTTGGATTCCCCGCGAATGGTTTATATCTGCTCGCGTATTTTATTATTCTAAATGAATTGAATGTAAGCCAGCCGCAATATTTCTCCATCGGCGCCGCCATGCTCGGCATGATTCAGCATTATTTGCTGACGCGCATAGAAAGCAAAAAAGGCGCGTTCCTGATGGGCATGGTTTCGCAACTGATTTTGCTTGGCACAACTTATATTCAAATGGTCAACACGCAACAACTGGGATATTTCTTCGTGCTGTTTTTTGAATCGCTTGCGGTCATCGCCTATGGCGTCGTCATCCGCTCGCGCAGCCTGACTTTTGTGCCGATTGGGATTGTGGCGCTGGGCTTGATCGCCGTGCTGTACTCGGCGCTAAAAGACATTTCCGCCGTAATTTTGGTTGGCTGTTCAGGCGTTCTGCTGCTCATGCTTGGCATTCTGGCGGTGATGATGCGCGAAAAAATTACGAAGATCAGCGAAAAATTAAGCGACTGGGAAGCGTGAAAAGTAAATTATTAACTCGGCGCATTGCGCGATAAAAAAAACTCCGAGTAAAACTCGGAGTTTTTTTATTTTATTTTACTTCGCCGCGTAACGCGCAGCGACGGCATCCCAATTGATCACGTTCCACCACGCGCTGATGTAGTCGGCGCGGCGGTTTTGATATTTGAGATAATAGGCGTGTTCCCAAACGTCAATCGCCATAAGAGGAGCGAGACCATCGGAAAGCGGACAATCTTGATTGGCGGTTGAGACAACGGCAAGTCCGCTGCCTTTCTTGACCAGCCATGCCCAACCTGAACCGAAACGAGTCGCGGCGGATTTCTCAAATTCAACTTTGAAGTTGTCAAACGAAGTGAAGGAGGTATCAATCGCCTTCGCAAGTTCGCCCTTCGGCGCGCCGCCTGCTTTAGGTCCCATGATCTGCCAAAATAAATTGTGATTATATGTGCCGCCGCCGTGATTGCGGATCGCGGTGCGTACGCCTTCGGGAACAGCGTTCAAATTGCCAAGCAACGCCTCAAGCGACTTGCCTGCCAGTTCGGGGGTCTTATCCACTGCGGCGTTCAAGTTGGTGACGTAAGCATTATGATGTTTGCTGTGATGGATCTCCATCGTGCGCGCGTCAATGTGAGGTTCAAGCGCGTCATACGCATAAGCGAGTTTGGGAAGTTCAAAAGCCATGATATTTTCTCCTTGATAGTTGGTTAATTGTTTATCGTATAATCTAATTCTACCTTCAACCCTGTGTAGACGCAAGAAATCGGACAATATTTATACAAATATCTTATAAATTAAGGAAACCTAAATGACCGAAACCCGCGAGCCGCTCTTCCTCCCTTTTGCAATTATCATCGCCATTCTTGCGGTTTCCACCGGCAGTATTTTCATCCGCTTCGCGCAAAGCGATGGGATGCCTTCGATTGTCATTGCCGCGCTGCGATTAACTTTTGCGACTCTGCTGCTCGCGCCCGTCGCGCTGACAAAATACCGCGAGGAAATCAAACGCATCAAACCTGACGCGATGCTGCTCGGCGTTTTGTCAGGGATTTTCCTCGCCGTACATTTCGCCACATGGATCAGTTCGCTTGAATACACCAGCGTGGCGAGTTCGGTCGTATTCGTCAGCACAGGTCCGCTTTGGGTGGCGTTATTCGCGCCGCTGTTGTTGAAGGAACACCTCGCGCGGACAGCGCTCATCGGGCTGGGACTCGCATTGCTTGGCGGAGTCATCATCGGGTTGTCGGACGCGTGCGCGTTAACTTCCAACGGGCTGAGTTGCTCCGCGCTGGCAGACATCCTGCACGGGCGCGCCATGTGGGGAAATTTTCTCGCGCTCGTCGGCGCATGGATGGTAACGGGCTATCTCATCATTGGCAGAAAATTACGCGCGGGCGTGTCGTTGATTCCGTATATTTTTTTGGTATACGGCATGGCGGCGCTGACGTTGATCGTCATCATGTTCGCGTCGGGCAACTCGCCGCTGGGATATTCGCCGCAATCTTACGGCTGGATATTTTTACTCGCCGCAATCCCGCAATTGATCGGACACTCGACTTATAATTGGGCGTTGAAATATCTAC
This sequence comes from bacterium, assembly GCA_036170295.1. GTDB lineage: Bacteria > Chloroflexota > Anaerolineae > Anaerolineales > Villigracilaceae > Villigracilis. The sequence continues at coordinate 1,404 of JAVHOY010000297.1, read as the reverse complement.
CCGCCGCGCTCGTGGCAGTGACCACGTTAGGCGAACCGATTGGCTCGGCGATCTTGGCGTTTTTTATTTTGAATGAAACGCCAACGCCGATGGTCATCTTCGGCGGCGCATTAATCCTCGCGGGAATTTATCTCGCGTCGCGCAAGCAGCTGACGTGAATGTCGCGGCACAGGAGAATCATGAAACTTCCATCACATCTTTATCTCGACCAAAATAACATCGCGTATGAAGCAAAAAGTTTTTCGCCTGAGACGGAAAAAGGCGCAGCAAATGTCGCGCATGTATTGGGTTTCGCGGAACATCAAGCCGTGAAGACGCTCATTTTTCAAGCGGACACGGGCGAGCGCGTGTTAATTATGTTGGGCGGCGATCAAAACGCGATCTCTGGTCATTTGAAGAAAGTCATCGGCTCGCGCAATATCCAAATGGCGGCGCCGGAAGTTGTCAAAGAAACGACAGGATATATCATCGGCTCGATTCCCGCTTTTGGTTGGCAGCCCGCAGGTTTCCGCAGTTTCCTTGAAGCAAGTTTAATCAATGAGCCAATTCTCGGCACGGGCGCAGGTCAATGGGGCGAGGAGATTATGATTACGCCTGAAAATTTAATCAAGGCAAGCCGCGCCATTGTGGTGAATTTGACGGATAGGGAAAAGCCGATAGCGACAGCGTAGAAAAAGAAGCGTCATGCCAAAACGACATGACGCTTCTTTTATTCCAACAATTCTATCTTCTTCAAAGCGGCTTCCAACATTTCAATCGTAACGGGTTTGACTAAAACCGCCTGAGCGCCGCCGCGCAATACGCGCTGTTTTGTTTCAATTTGATCGTCGGAAGTCACGACAATGACAGGCGCTTTCATCAGGCGCGGTTCGCGTTTGAAATACGCGAGAATTTCGACGCCGTCAATGCCGGGCATATTAAGATCCAAACAAACAAAACGCGGAACAAAATTTCCCAACATCGAAATCGCGGCGCTGGAGCCGTAAGCGACGCGGGCGGAAACTCCCAGTTCGCTCAGAGACTGTTTAATAACTACAACATGTGCCTGCAAGCCGCCGTAAATCTAAGCGGATCATCAAGATATAAATAAACGCTTCGCTTGTTTCAGCCAGACGTTCATAGTCTCTTGCCATACGGCGGTTTCGAGTGACCCAAGCATTTGTGCGTTCAACAGCCCAACGTTTCGGTAATACTTGAAAGCCTTTTTGAGCACCTAGTTTAAGAACGATTTCCATTTCTGCCTGTAGTTCGCTCTTGACCCAATTCAATAGTTCACCGCGATAGCCGCCATCCGCAAAAATCTTCTTCAGACGTTTGGTCAATTCAGGCTTTGCTTTCAAGTCAACCAACGCTTCTTTTCCAGCATTCACATCTGCTTTGTTGGCGGCAGTCACTTTTGCTACT
>JAVHOY010000296.1:3505-7015 GCA_036170295.1 bacterium | reverse complement strand
CTCGGGGGCTTGTTGATTTAACAAAAGACTTCGGAAGATTTGAAACCTTTCGAAGTCTGGGGGCGCGGGCGCATTGCAAGGATTAATAATGGATCGCGCTGAGGTTATCCAATTTATCCGTGCTGTGCGTGGCGTTGATGCGGCGAATCGTTCCCGTCAGTCCGCGAATGACGAGGCTTTCTGTGGTGATGTGATTGCCGTGATAACGCACACCCTTAAGCAGCTCGCCGTCGGTAATGCCCGTCGCGGAAAAGAAAACGTCTTCGGATGAAACCAGATCGTTCGTCGTCAAGACTTTATCAAAGTCATATCCCGCTTCGCGTCCGCGCCGCAGTTCGTCTTCGTCGCGCGCAAATAACTTTCCTTGAATTTCTCCGCCCATCGCGCGCAACGCGCACGCGGCAAGCACGCCTTCGGGAGTTCCGCCAATGCCGAGCAAAACGTCCACGCCAGAATCGGGATAGGCAGTCATCAGCGCGGCAGCGACGTCGCCATCGGGAATCTGGCGGATGCGCGCGCCGGCTTTGCGAATCTCCGCCACCATATCGTCGTGGCGCGGACGATCCAAAATGATGATGGTCAAGTCCTCCACTTCCATGCTTTTGGCTTTTGCAATGGCTTTCAAGTTTTCAGTGATAGACCATTCAATGTTGATCTTGCCTTTGGCTTCGGGACCGACAACAATTTTGTTCATATACAAAAATGGACCTGGGTCAAACATCGTTCCCCGCGGAGCAAGCGCCATAGTGGCAATCGAGTTCGAGCGCCCAAACGCCAGCGGGCGCGTGCCGTCAATGGGGTCTACCGCCACGTCCACATCGGGAGACGAACCGTTGCCCACTTTTTCGCCGTTGAACAGCATGGGGGCTTTGTCTTTCACGCCTTCGCCGATGACGATGACGCCGTTCATATCCACAGTGCCGAGCACCAGCCGCATCGCATTGACCGCAGCCTGATCCGCGCCTTCTTTATCTCCGCGCCCCATGAAGCGCCCCGCCAGCATCGCCGCAGCTTCTGTCACACGCGCGAGTTCAAGCGCGAGATTGCGAGTGGGTGTAGCGCCAAGTATTTGCATTATGCCTCCAAGTTTATAAGATGAACCAATGGATAAAATAATAGCCGATCATTGCGCCCCATAACCACGAATCCACGCGGTCGAAAAATCCGCCATGACCGGGAATCACGTCGCTTGAATCTTTGATGCCCGATTGCCGTTTGATCATGCTTTCGCCGAGATCGCCCAAAGTCGGCAACGCGCCCATCAGGAAGCCAATCAACGCGCCTTGAAACAGCGTAATATCGCCCGCCAAGTTTCCATACGCGGAATACGCATACGCAAAGAAAACGCCGGCAATCGTTCCCGTGAAAACGCTGGCGATATAACCTTCCCAACTTTTCTTGGGACTGAGGCGCGGCGCGATTTTATGTTTGCCGTACGCCACGCCGATGGAATACGCGCCTGAATCCGCGAGCCAGAGCGAAGGCATCACCACCATGAACCACCAAGCGCCTTCGGGAAGGTTTCGCAGATCGAACAGATACGAACCAATCCAGCCGATGTAAACCAGCGCGGTAACAGTCGTGGAAAAATCGAGCGCGGCTTGATCTCTGCCGCGCTCGTAATCGAAAAGATGATACGCCAAAGCGACAAGAATCGTCGCTTCAAAAACAGGCAAGGCGTATTGCGGAAAGAAAGCCCGCATGACGGTAATCAGCGCCACGCCGCCGACCGTGATTTGCATTTGCGGCTGAATCTTGACGGCGCGAAATAAAAGCGCATACTCCCGCGCCGCGCCGATGAGGAAAGTTCCCATCAGCAAATAATAAAGAACGCCGCCAAAGATAATGGCGGGCAATCCTATGGCGGCTAGTCCAAGAGCGGAAAGGGTTCTTTTACGCATTCGATCCCTGCAACTCCGTCGAGTCTACTCTTCCATAGCGTCTGTCGCGCTGAGCAAATGATTCCAAAGCGCGGCGATACTCTTCGCGGTCAAAATCGGGCCAATACGTCGGCGTGATGTACCACTCCGAATATGCGGCTTGCCAAATCAGAAAGTTGCTGACGCGCAACTCGCCCGACGTGCGGATGATGAGATCGGGGTCGGGAACGCCGACGGTATAAAGATATTGGTTGACCAATTCATCCGTCACCTTTTCTGGAGGAATGCCGTCTTTCATCATGCGTTGAATCGCCTGAATGATTTCGTCGCGCCCGCCATAATTAAAAGCGATATTCAAAATCAAGCGCTGATTGCTTTTGGTGGCGTCAATGGCTTTCAAAACTTTTTTCTGAAGCGGTTGAGAAAGACGCTCCAGCCGCCCAATATGCCGCAACTGCACGCCTTCTTTATTCAGTTCATTTAATTCGTGGTCAATCACATCTTCAAGGATGTACATTAATCCTTTGACTTCTTCGGGCGGGCGTCCCCAATTCTCCGTTGAAAAAGCGTAAATCGTCAGATACTTGACGCCGAACTCCACCGTCGAGCGGATAATGCGGCGCAGGTTTTCTGTCCCAGCCTTATGACCCGCCAAACGCGGCAATCCGCGTTGAAGCGCCCAGCGTCCATTGCCGTCCATAATCATGGCGACGTGTTGAGGAATTTTTTCAAGGGGAATGTTCAAGGGTGCGTCAGTCATTATCGGTAAAGGAAACTACACTTCCATAATTTCTTTTTCTTTGAAAGCGCCGTGCTTTGCGATTTCTTCGATGAATTTATCGGTCAACTTCTGGAGGTCTTCTTCGCCGCGCTTCAAATCGTCTTCGGTGATTAGTTTTTCTTTCTCGTACTCGCGCACGTCGTTGTGCATATCGCGGCGGATATTTCGCACCGCGACGCGGGATTCTTCGAGGCGATGATTCATCTGTTTGACGAGATCGCGGCGGCGTTCTTCGTCAAGCGGAGGCAAATTCAAGTGGATCACTTTTCCATCGGAATTCGGATTCAAACCGAGATTTGAAGCGCGAATCGCTTTTTCAATATCCTTGATCGAAGCCGCGTCGAAAGGTTTGATCATCAGCGAGCGCGGCTCAGGCACGCTGATGGTCGCAAGTTGTTTCAAATGCGTCGGCGTACCGTAATATTCGACGAAAAGTTTTTCCACTAACGCAGGATTGGCGCGCCCCGTGCGAATGCCCGCAAGATCTTCTGAAAGGGAATGAATTGCGCCAGCCATACGAGTCTCGGCGTCTTTCAACAGGTCTGTAACTTCTTCAGCGCTCACAATCTTCCTCCTAAAAATGACTACTTTACAAGGATACCTTAAAACAAGAATTTGTGCTATGGGAGCGTTGAAAAGGACGCGATTTATCTTTTGAGACGCTATTTTTCCGCATTGAAAAGCGCCGCTCGCTCGTTTTTTAATTTGCGCCAGCGCGTATAATGTCTTGATGAATATTCTTCGCGGTCTTCGCATGGACGCGCAGCAAGCGCCGCGCATTGCCTTCGTCGGCGCAGGCGGCAAGACGACCGCCCTCTTTCAACTTGCGCGCGAGTTTGAGTCGGCAAT
>JAVHOY010000296.1:2055-3405 GCA_036170295.1 bacterium | reverse complement strand
TCGGCGAAGTCATTACGCCCGAAGCCATACTCCGCGTGTTGACGCATCCGCAAGGCGGACTCAAAAATATTCCAGAGCCTGCGCGCCGCATTGCATTGCTCAATCAAGCCGATACTCCCGCGCTTCAATCCATCGGCGGAAGCATGGCGCGCGAATTGCTCCATCATTTTGATTCAGTCATCGTCGGAGCGCTGCGCCAAAAAAAATTACAGGCGATTGAGCGTTGCGCGGGAATTATTCTCGCGGCGGGAGAAAGCAAACGATTTGGATCCGCCAAACAACTATTGGATTGGAATGGAAAGCCTTTCGCGCGCCATGTTGCGGAGACCGCGCTGCAAGCCGACCTCGACCCTGTCATCGTTGTCGCGGGGTTTGACTCTGCGCGCATTGAATCGGCGCTGGCAGACTTGCCCGTGAAGGTCATCCGCAACCCAAATTATCAAGACGGACAAAGCGCCTCTATCCGCGCAGGAGTCAACGCGCTGCCCAAGAATATCGGCGCGGCGATTTTTCTTCTAGCGGACCAGCCGCAAATTCCAGCGGACGTAATCCGCGCATTGGTTGAAGCGCATGCCCGCGACATGCAAGCCATCCTCGCGCCGCTTGTGCGAGAAGAACGCCGCGCCAATCCTATATTGTTTGACCGCGTCACATTTGACGATTTACTCAAACTCAAAGGCGACGTCGGCGGGCGCGCCATTTTCGATAAACATCGCGTAGAATACATCCCATGGCACGACGAACTTTTGTTGTTTGATATAGACACCCCCGAAGATTATGAAAGATTGAAAAATTTGTAACGCGAGATAAATCTCGCGCTGGAGAAACAGAAAAATATGATCACAGCCATTGTCCTCGCCGCAGGCGAATCGAAACGAATGGGCGAGCCAAAACTGCTTATGCCCTGGGGAAAAAGCGCCGTACTGCAAACGGTCATTTCGACGTTGCAATCTGCGGGAGTAAGAGACATCCTCGTCGTCACGGGCGGAGCGCGCCAACAAGTTGAGTCGCTGGTGGGCAAAACCGTTCAAACCATTTTCAACGAAAATTATGCAAACGGAGAAATGTTAAACTCCATCCAAATCGGCTTGAAGGAAAAAATGCGCGAGGCAAGCGCGGCGTTGATTTGTTTGGGCGACCAGCCTCAAATTCAAGAAAGGAGCGTACGCGAAATTATTGAGACATGGAATCAACATCGCGGGCGCATCATCGTTCCGAGTTACGAAAAGCAGCGCGGACATCCGTGGTTGATCGCCAGAGAATTATGGGATGAAATCATGGCAATGCGCGCGCCCAAATCTATGCGCGATTTTTTGAATAAACATAAGAACGAGATTTTTTACGTTGAGG
>JAVHOY010000296.1:0-1955 GCA_036170295.1 bacterium | reverse complement strand
TGTCATCGTTAATCCAATCTCAGGGCATGGACTCGGCGCAAAGTCTATTCCGCGAATCGAATCCAGCCTGCGCGCCAGCGGCGTGGATTTCACGCTCGTCAAAACGGAACGCGTCTGGCACGCCGCTGAATTGGCGGAAGGCGCGGCGCGCGCTGATTATGATGTAATCGTCTGCGCGGGCGGCGACGGCACGGTCAACGAAGCGATTAACGGAATCATGAAAGCGCGTAAAGACGGTCATGCCAAAAGCGCGTTTTCAGTTCTCAGCATTGGCACAGGAAATGACTTTGCGGGCGGCGTGGGAATTCCGTCCAACTTGGATGATTGTCTCAAAGCGCTGATCGCAAACAAGCGCAAGAAAATTGATATTGGCTTGGTCAAGGGCGGAGATTATCCCGAAGGCAGATATTTCGGCAACGGAATCGGAATCGGCTTCGACGCGGCGGTCGGCAACGAAGCGATCAAAGTGCGCTGGACGCGCGGCTTGATGGCGTATCTCATCGGCGCGATTAAAACCGTTTTCCTTTATTACAATCCCGCGCAAGTTGAAATTATTTTGGACGATCAAGAAACGATCAAACAAGTTTCGTTGATGATTTCCATTATGAACGGCAGACGCATGGGCGGCGGTTTTCAAATGGCGCCAGAATCAAAACCCGACGACGGCTTCTTTGATTTGTGCATCGCGGAGACCGCGTCGAAAGGGCGCATTCTTGCGATGATTCCACATTTCATTCGCGGGACGCAAGCGACTCTGCCTGAAATTCAAATGAAACGCGCGCGCAAAGTTTCTATCGCGTCGCTAGATAAAACTTTTCCCGCGCACGCCGACGGCGAATTTATCTGCCTCAGCGGTTCGCATCTCACTGTGGAATTGTTGCCGCAAGCATTGGAGATTGTTTGTTCCTCATGAATCTAATTGACTCTCTCACTATTTTAGCTCTGCGAATTTACCTTCCCATCGCCTGCCGCATTGACGCGCCCGACCTTCGGCAAAAAGTTCCGCAACAGGGACCGCTAATCGTCGTCGTCAATCACACCGGCAGAATTGAAGTTCCCTTGCTCTATGCTTATCTCCGTCCGCGCCGCGTGACTGCGTGGGCAAAAAGCGAGGCGTGGGGTCATTGGTTTCTGCGCGGACTGTTCAATACATGGGGCGTGATTCCCATTCATCGCGGCGAAGCGGATATGTCGGCGTTGAAGAAAGCGTTGCGCGCGCTTGAGCAGGGATATATTTTTGGGCTTGCGCCCGAAGGCACGCGCAATTACAACGGCGTGTTAAAACGCGCGCTGCCCGGCGCTGTGGTTTTAGCGCTTCATTCAGGCGCGCCCATTTTGCCCATCGCGCATTGGGGCGGAGAAGATTATCTGAAAAGTTTTTTCAAGCGCGCAGATTTCCACGTCCGCGTGGGAGAGATGTTTGAGATCAATACCAAAGGCGTGAAAGTCACTGCTGAGGTGCGACAGCAAATTGCGGATGAAATGATGCGCGAGATCGCCAAACTGCTCCCCGAAAAATATCGCGGCGCATATGCCGATATTAATACGCCCGCCGAATATTTAATCCGCAAGGCGACATAAATATCACGTTACTTTAATTTCAATTGATAGGAATTTGTCTCGCGCTTTTTGAAGCCCACGCGCAGATACAATCTATTCGCCGCCGCGCGCATGGGGTTGGACGTCAGCGCGATGTTGCCCGCGCCTTTTTCTTTTGCAATTTCAATTGCGCGATTCATCAACGCTTCGCCAATTCCCTGTCCGCGCGCGGATTGGTCTACGATTACGTCTTCGATGATAGCGCGAATTCCGGTTGGGACGCGATAGACCGCGAGAGTCAGCGCGCCAATGATTTGATTCGTTTCGCTGCGGGCAACCAGCAGCGTGGAAGCCGAGTCGCGCGCAAGCGCAGCGAGATCATCCAACGACGGCGGCGCGTTGTTATTTGTCAACTG
>JAVHOY010000295.1:0-1557 GCA_036170295.1 bacterium | reverse complement strand
CCCAAAGACGTGGAGAAGCATTCCGTTGCGATGGCTCGCCGCGATAAACCCGGCAGGGAAGGAAAATCCTTTGTGCCGCAAGCGGATCTCGCCGCGACAGTGAACGCGCTGCTCGTCGAGATTCAATCCGCGCTGCTCAAACGCGCCGCTGAATATCGCGACGCGAATATTCACGCGCCCAAAGATTACGACGACTTGAAAAAAATCGTCGCCGACGGCTGGGCGTTTGCTTACTGGTGCGAATCAAAAGCGTGCGAAGCCAAAGTCAAAGAAGATACCAAAGCCACCACGCGCAACATTCCATTTGAGCAACCCAAAGAAGAAGGAACTTGCATCGTCTGCGGCAAGCCTTCCAAACGCAAAGTGTATTTTGCGAAAGCGTACTAAAAATTTACCAATTACCAATTTACTTTTTCCGTAATTGGTAATTGGTAATTGGTAATTGGTAATTATGCCCGCCATTGACCTCGCGCGTCTCCGTAAACAAGCCAACCGTCTGGCAGATTTTTTCTTCCTGCCCGACGAGTTCATCAAACATTTGCGCGAGACGCTGGAGTTTTACGTCAATTACACATTGCGCGCAAAAGAAAACGTTGCGCCGGGTTCAAACTTAAAAACATATCGTACGCCCCCCGCTGTATTAACTCAAATTGAAAATGAACTACGCGCCGCTGCCGAAGCGAATCCCGAAGCCGCGCTTGATCTTGCTGATACATTATGGGGCGAAGGCGCGCTTGAAACTTGTCTGCTTGCCGCCTTTTTGCTGGGACGAATCCCGCCGCAAGAAGAACGGTTGCTGCCGCGCTTGACTCTCTGGACGCAACAAGTCCGCGACCCCGATGTGCGCGCCGCGCTTCTTTCCACCAGTCTGATGAGGATGCGAAAAGAATCGCCCAGTCAATTTTTAGCTCTCGTCCGCGAATATTTACATCCCGCGCGGACTCGATCATGGTCAAACGGACTTCAAGCGCTGCTGCCCATGATCGCGGATACAACTTCCGAAAACCTACCGTCCATCTTCGATATAGTCGAGCCGATCATTGAAGCGGCGCCGTCCACTTTGCAAAATGATCTAACGGATCTTATTGTCGCTTTGTATCGCGCCTCTGCAAACGAAACAATATTCATGCTCAAACATATTCTCGCCAATGCAGAAAACCCTATGACCGTCGTTACCTTACGGCGCATCTCATCAGCTTTTCCGCCGCCGCTGGAAAAAGAACTGCGCGAGATGTTGCGTCCGCAACAACCGTCAGCGCCAAAGCCCGTCGAAGAAGAAGCGGATGATTTTATAATTGAAGAAACATCAGAAGAAAAAATCGAAACCAAACCCGCGCTTGCAAAGAGAAAGAAAAAAATGGACAACTCAAGAATCATTTATCTGCATGGACTTGAATCCAGCAGCCAGAGCGGCAAAGCGCGCCAGTTTGCAGAAAAATTTCCAGGCATGATTACGCCCGATTTTGTGGGCGCGTTTGAAGAACGCATGAAACAACTCAAGCCAATTTTGGGACGCAAAAAAAACTGGACCATTATCGGCTCATCCTTTGGCGGGTT
>JAVHOY010000294.1:0-1561 GCA_036170295.1 bacterium | reverse complement strand
AATGAGCCTACAAGATAGTTTGATCAACCTGTTAGGAAAACTCAACCCACGCTTTGTGGCGTTTGTAGAAAAGCGGATGAAAAATATTCCCGCTGTTCGAGAAAAGATTGAAGCGGAATACGCCGAGATCGTAGTTGAACTAGAAAAATCGGCGAAGCCTTATAAAAATAAATTTACCGCGTTCACGGAAATTCCCGCAAGCGGACGCAGCCGCGAAGATATTTTGCGCGATATGGAATCCATGCGCGCCGAAGAAGAGACGCACTGGAAAGACGGCTTCATTTCAGGCGCGGTTTATCATGGCGACCAGAAACATATTGATTTTCTAAATCAAGTCTACGCAATCAATTCGCAGAGCAATCCGCTGCACACGGATGTGTGGCCCAGCGCGACAAAGTTTGAAGCGGAAATCGTCGCAATGACGGCGAATATGCTTGGCGGCGACGGCAATACTTGCGGCACGGTTTCATCCGGCGGCACAGAAAGCATTATGCTGGCGATGAAAACTTATCGCGATTATGCGCGCGACACGAGGGGAATCACAAAGCCTGAGATGATTGTTCCCGTCACGGCGCACGCGGCGTTTGACAAAGCCAGTCAATATTTCAAAATCAAAATGATTCACATCCCTGTGGATCAGAACTATCGCGCCGATGTAAACGCCGCGCGAAAAGCAATCCATAGAAACACAATCGTCATCGTCGGTTCCGCGCCGTCATTTCCGCATGGCGCGATTGATCCGATTGAAGCGTTGTCTGAACTTGCGCGGCAGAATCATATCGGCTTTCATGTGGACGCGTGTCTCGGCGGTTTTGTCTTACCGTGGGCGGAGAAACTCGGCTATCCGGTCCCGCCATTTGATTTTAGATTGCCGGGCGTAACGTCCATGTCGGCGGATACGCACAAGTACGGGTACGCGGCAAAAGGCGCTTCGGTTATTTTGTATCGCAATCAGGAGTTGCGACATTATCAATATTACACAACCACCGAATGGCCCGGCGGGCTGTACTTCTCGCCCACTTTTGCGGGCAGCCGACCCGGCGCGTTGAGCGCGGCATGTTGGGCGGCGCTGACCAGCATCGGCGCGGATGGATATTTGGCGGCGACAAAAAAAATTCTTGAAACCGCAGACAAGATCAAAAAAGGAATCCGTGAAATTCCCGAATTGCGCGTTTTAGGCGAGCCGCTTTTTGTGGTGGCGTTTGCTTCTGATACGCTGGATATTTACAAAGTGTTGGATTATATGTCGCGTAAAAAATGGAGTTTGAACGGATTGCATAAACCAAGTTGCGCGCATATTTGCGTAACATTGCGACACACGCAAGCAGGCGTCGCCGAAAAATTTCTCACAGACTTACGCGAAGCGGTCGAGCATGTCAAAGCGCATCCCGAAGAAAAGGGAACGATGGCGCCCGTCTACGGCATGGCGGCGACCTTGCCCATGCGCGGCATGGTCAGCGATTTGCTCAAGAAATATTTGGATGTAATCTTCAAAGCGTAATCGCCAAAAATTTGGCGCGGGGAAAATTTCACGATTTGGAATCAAAAACGAGAGCGCTTT
>JAVHOY010000293.1:0-1561 GCA_036170295.1 bacterium | reverse complement strand
ATGATTAATATGGTCGCCGGAACCTTTCTGCTTGCTCACTACCTGTGGAAAGGTATGGATGAAACTGATCAACGCCCTTACGCTGCCGCGTTTTTCGGCGTGGGATTGGTGGCTCTTGTTACCGGTCTCCACTTGTCATTTACCTGGCCGATTCCCGGCAGTTACAATATTGGCTATGGAGACACAACCACTCTTTTCGGAGTCGTGTTCCTGATTACATCCATTGCATTGTGGCAAGGTTGGGATCTTGGACCTGTTGCGATCTATGCCTTTTTTGCAGGTATTGATGCGATCATTGTTGGCATCCGCATCTTGTCTTTGCAATTGACCAAGGAGCCGCTGCTGTCTGCTGTGGGTTTTATCCTGGCTGGCTTGGGCGGGTTAGGCGCCGCTCCGTTCTTCATGTGGTTCAAGAACAATAAGGCTGTCCGCATGGCGGGCGTTTTATTGCTCGTCGCAACTGGGCTGTTGTGGGCTTTCACTTTCTACGGCTCGCTCTGGGGTCACATGGAATCCTTTGGCAAGTGGGTGCCAGACGCCATGATGCTGCGCACCAAATAACGCGGCTTAAATTAAATAAAATAAAATCGGGAAGAGAGAATCTCTTCCCGATTTTGATTCTTGACATTGAGGCAAACCCGCATATAATTGCAATCAATAAACGCATTGACCGAGACGAGTAAGCGAGTTTGTTTTTGACAGAGAGAAGATGCAAATGTTGAGAGCTTCTTCAAAAAACATCCGCTGAAAACCGCTCGCGAGCGCAAATCTGAACGTAGGGGCGAAACATGCTTCGCCCAGCAAGTAAGAGGAACGGGTTGCTCCGTTAGAGGCTTAAGAGATGAGTTGCAAAACTCAAATCGGGTGGAACCGCGTGAATTAAATTCTCGCCCCGTGATTGGGCGAGAATTTTTTGTTTAAGTTGATGGTATGTGGCGCGACTTTCAAGTCGCAACACAAAGGAGTAAAAAATGGCGCAACAAATTCAAGAACGTTATGAAGATTCTCAATTGTATAAAATCCGCCACTCTGCAGCGCATGTGATGGCGCAGGCGGTGTTGGAACTTTTTCCCGACGGAAAAGTAACCATTGGTCCGCCTGTGGAAAATGGTTTTTACTATGACTTCGATTTGCCGCGCAACCTCACGCCTGAAGACCTTGAACAGATCGAAAAGCGGATGCGCGGAATTGTGCAAGGCAAGCATGAATTCAAGAAGCGCATCGTCTCTGCGGACGAGGCGCGCGAAGTTTTCAAAGATCAGCCGTATAAGTTGGAACTGATTGACGGTCTCGAAAAAGGCGGATTGGATGAGTACGGCAATCCGCTTAAGGAGAAACCTGAAATCTCGCTGTATCAGCAAGATACCTTCACAGACTTGTGCCGCGGTCCGCATGTGCAAAGCACAAAGGAAATTAAACAAGACGCGTTCAAGTTGATGAACGTGGCGGGCGCGTATTGGCGCGGCGACGAAAAAAATAAAATGCTGCAACGCATTTATGGCACGGCTTGGGAAAACAAAGACCAGTTGAAAGAATATTTGAATCAACTGGAAGAAGCCAA
>JAVHOY010000292.1:0-7067 GCA_036170295.1 bacterium | reverse complement strand
ATTACGAATCAAAACCCAAACCCAACGCATCCAACGTTTGCAACCATAAATTTCTTTTGCCCGCGTTTTGATCCGCCTGATCTAACGACCAGCGCGTGAAGTTGATAACGGGCGAGCGCAAAGGCTCAGGCGGAAATGGGAACGGCTTTGTCTTCGCCATTTGCAATTTGGTTCTTTCGGTTTTGCGATCATCCAATAAATCCAACATCGTTTGCGCGCCAAAACGCGACGCGCCCACGCCCAAGCCTGTGTAACCCAAAACGTAAACGACTTTTCCGCGCATGGCTTTTCCCCAAAACGCGGTGTAACGCGAGCTGGTATCTATCGCGCCGCCCCACGCGTGCGTGAAACGCAATCCATCAAGTTGAGGAAAATTTTGAAAAAAATGAGAAGCAAGGCGGACGAAAGACGCGGGGTTATTTTCCAACTGCGGCGCGACTCCATTATTTTTATAATAGATCGCATCGTAACCGCCCCACAAAATTCGTCCGTCTGCGGTGGTACGATAATAATGAAATTGATTGCCGTCGTCGCCAACGCCTTCGCGGTTTTTCCAGCCAATCGAATCGCGCTGCGATTTTGAAAGCGGCTCGGTCATTAACGCATAATCATAAACAGGCACGATATAAAATGATAGATGTTTCAACAAAGGTTTGAAAGCGTTTGTTGCCAACGCGACTTTTTTGGATTCAACTTGACCATATTGCGTTCTGATTAAAACCCCTGCGCGACTCTCTTCCACGCTATTGACCTGCGTATGTTCAAAGAATCGAACGCCCAATGAAAGACATGCGCGGCGCAAGCCCCAAGCCAAACGCGCCGGATTGACCATCGCAACGGACGGGTCAAAAGTGGCGGCGAGATATGTGGGAGAGTTGACTCGCGCGCGAATTTGATCCTGATCCAGAAATTGCATTCGCTCGCCATACAGCGCGGACTCTGCAACTTCTTGGCGCAGGTCTTCTACTTGATGAGATTCGTTTGCAATATGCAGTTCGCCTGAACGCATGAAGTCGCAATCTATATTAAATTCTTTAACCGTCGCTTCAATGCCGTCAAGATTTTTATGCCCCAACTGAATGATCTGCGCGAGTTCTTTCTCCCAACGATTTTTTCCGTTTTGAAAAGAATGTGTCAGCGACGCCGCCACAAACCCGCCGTTGCGTCCGCTTGCGCCAATGCCCGTCTCGCCCGCTTCGAGAATAACGACGTCGCGCGATGGATCTTCCTGCTTTGCAGTGAGCGCAGTCCACAAGCCGGTGAAACCTGCGCCAATCACGGTCAAATCCGCGTTGATGCTTTCAGTCAACGCCGAAGCGGGTTCGGGGCGCGCGGAATCATCCAACCAAAATGGTTGATATTTCACATCCGCAAGCGATTTCAAATCTTGCGGACGTATTTCATTTTTGAAGATCATGGGGAACTCCGAGTTCGCGGTCTGTCAGACTCTTCTGACCTGACAGATTCATAGGATGCTGTAGTTTATCGCGGGAGGTGAAGTTACGTCAATCAATCCAGCAAATATTCTTTACGAATCACAAATCGCGCGCTCACGGTCTCCACGAAGGCGCGTACCAATCGTAATCTGTGGAGAGTCCAGGCGCTTGCAGCATCTTCTGTTCAAGCGTGGCGAGATTGACGATGAACAAATGTCCGCCGCTTGCGGATGTGGTCTCTTCGACGAGCAGATATTTTCCATTTGGCGAGAAGACCAAGCGACCAATTGTCGCGCCTTTATAAACCGAAGATATTTTGCTTCCATCGCGGCTGACGACGTACACTTCGGCGCTGGGCGCGCCGTTGGTAAAAGCGCTGTAATAAACGAACGCGATCAAACTGCTGTCGGGCGACCAAACAATCGGATATATATTTCCGCCCGTGAAGTTTGCCAATGTCGTTGCATCCGCGCCGCTGGAATCCATCGTCTTCAAAACATGTTTTTGACTCGCGGAATCAAAATCGTCGTACGCGAATAAACTCGCGTCGGGCGCGGCGATGAATTGATTTTTTGTCGGCGATGAAGCAAACATCGGGCGCGCGTTTCCGTCGCTGGCGCGGACAAGGTACACGCTGCCCGCGCTGACTGCCGGACGCATCATAATGCTTTCGCCGTACCAACCATCCATCACATAAGGTTTTCCTTCGGCAGGCAAAGCGCTTGAGACGCTTTTCAAATTCGCGCCGTCGCGTTGAATCACATACGCATCTTCACCGCCGAGTCCATCTTGCGCGCGGAAAGCAATAAAGTTTCCATCCGGCGACCAGAACGGCGGATCAATGTATGGGAACTCGGCAAGCGCTGTCCATGTGTTTGCGGCGGGATCATAGAGAAATAATTTTTGCGGTGTGCCGTTGGGATTATCGGAATATGCGAACGCGGCGAGTTTTCCATCCGGCGACCAACTCAACTCGTTGATCGTAAAATTCAACGCGAAAGGAATCGCAATTTTTTCAAGGGGCGGACAGTTGGCGCTGTCAAAGACGCACACTCCCGAAACGCGCGCGAGTTCAATCGCTCCGCCATTTTGACGCGGCTGCAAAAAGAAATACAACTCGCCCGCGTTTTCTGCGCTCGCGGCGGATTCTGTGACAATGGGGTTTGACCCCACTTGAGTTGGCATTACAACCTGCGGAACATTTGCGGGCATGGCAAACAAAGACGAATCAAAAATTACGTTATAAGCAATTTGATTAATCACGCGCTCGCCTTGTAAGGCGTTGCTTCCATCTTTTGCGCCGAATTCCTGCAATTTCAAAATGACCGCTGTGGCGGTATCCAGCCAAGCTTTCCATGCGGGCGTTGGGCTTTGATCGGGCGTCCACTCCACGAGCAGCGCTTCGCGTCCCGCAATAATTTCGGTCACGCCCAAAGATTTGAGCGTTCCCTTGCCTTGCGCGTAATTGGACGAGAACGCCATTTCAGAAAGCGGCGTTCCCATTTGTCCCCACATGGGGTTGGGATATGCAACGCCTTCTTCAAGCGGCGGAACATATTGACCGACGCGCGCGAATTCGGGATAGGGCGAAGTCTCGCTTAAACCTGAATTCATATTGACATTGTAGTTATTTGTTCCGTCGCTGAATTTTATAATTTTATCGGCGTTGTTTGTCACGCCGTTCAACTCCACTTTGTAGCGGCTGTTCTGCGGATCAATCCATGCTTGTTCTTGATACGCTTGCGTTGTGCCGTCGGCGATGCGCCATGTAATCGTTCCGCTGATTTGGAGCGTCCGCCATTGGGTTGCGCTTTGCAACATGGCGCGTTGAATTTCTTCGGGCGTGGAATCAACTTTGAGAATTGCAGGAGCAGATTGCGGGTCGAAGAAAGACGCGGATTCGGTGGGGGCAGCTGAACATGCTGCGAGGAAAAATATCAAAAGCAGAATCAGGTTTCGTTTCATGTTATCTCCTCAATCTGTAACGCGACATTCATGTCGCGCTGCGATAATTGTACACCGATGAATAAAGAGACCCTAAAGGTTTTCAAAACCTTTAGGGTCTGTATTTCAAAACTCATGCCGCTTATTTTGCGAGATAAATCTCGCGTTACGCATAAAATTTACGGCGTAACGGTTGGGGTAGGCGTGAGTGTAAATGTTGGCGTTGGCGTGAAGGTAGCGGCGGCAACGGGCGCAACTACCGTGAGGCTGGACGATGCGGGGTTATAAATTATCGGCGCAACCCAAAGCGCGCGGTCGCCGGCGGATGCGCCTGTGGCAAGCACGGTGATGATGAATTTTATATTCTGCCCAACCAGCGGAGTCAGGTCAACGTCGGCGGTGTAGTATTGACCTTCGTAGCGTTCGACGAACGCCCAGAAAGTTTGAATGGAGGAACTGCCCGCGACGGAATAATCAAGGCGCAAGACAACGTAACACGAGGTCGCGCCGTATTCGCAGTTGACAATCGAGCGGAATTTGTCGCCTGACCTAACGGTGTACGCAGGATAGATTCCTTGAATGTATCCGTTGTTCACGTTTTGCGGGAAGGTGAGCAAACCCGCGCGCGGGTCGTTCGTTCCGTTTTCCATTTTTGATGGAGCGGTGACCAGCACGAAACCTCTTGCATCGCCATCGGCGCCGGGACAGGGCAACTCGCCTGTGCCGCTGTACCATTTTGCCGCGCAGACGTTGGCGACGAAGTCGTAGCTTATGCCTGAAACGGGCGTGACGGGAGTTGAAGGCGTGGATGGCGTAACTGACGGGACTGGCGTAGTCGGCGTGACGGGCGTTCCCGCAACTCTGATTTCAACCCAGAACGATTTTGTTCCCGCAGAGCCAATGCCAAACGGGACATTGGTGTTGTTCTTAAGTTTCCAATATCCGCGATAGGTTGCGGCGTTCGCTGGCGCTGTGAGGTTGATGGTGATGTCTACGGTTTGACCGGGCGCGACGGAAGTGGGGATGAGCGCGGAATCAGGTCCGCTCATTTTTTCGCCTGAGTCAAAGATCAAACTGTAATTTGTCCATGTGCATGTGCCGACGTTCTTCAAGCGCCATGTTTTGGAGAATGAAGTCAGCGGCGCGAAGGTTGTGCCGTCGGGGACGTTAACATCCGCGATGAATTGCGCGCGATCGCAATTGGCGGGAATGGGCGTGGGCGTGGGCGTGGCTGGCGTGCCTGTGGCGGTTGGCGTAGATGTCGCAATCGTTCCGCCGGCGCGCGCGATAATGGGATTGACCCACAGCGCGCGATCGTCAAGCGGCGAACCATACGCGGAGATGACGAGGATGAATTTAACATCTTGACCGGCAAGCGCGCTCAGGTCAACGTTGGCGTTATAACTCAAGCCTTCGTATCTTTCGCGGAAGGTCCAGAATGTTCTGACCGCATTCGAGCCAATTTGATAATCGAGGCGATAGGCGGTATAACAATTTGTCGCGCCGTATTCGCAGCCGACGGTGGTCTGAAAGCGATCTCCGCTTAACACGCGGAACGCGGGATAGACGGCTTGAATGTATCCATTGCTGACGTTATTGGGGACGAAGAGCAACCCCGCTTGCGCGGATGCGATTCCATTTTCAAGTTTGGGATTGGCGCGATTCAAAGCGTATCCATTTGCGCTGCCGTCTGTGCCGGGAAAACTCAACGCGCCCGCGCCGCTTGACCATGCGGCGGAAGCGGCATTGGCGGTAAAGTCGTAACTGGCGCTGGCTGATCCTGAAACATAAATCTCAACCCAGAAAGATCTATTCGCTGTGGAGCCAATGCCAAAGACTCCGCCCGATGCGCTTTTGAATTTGTAATAGCCAAAGTAATGTCCGGCGGAACTTGGCGCGGTCATGTTTACGCTAATATCCACTGTTTGACCCACATTGACGGCGGTCGGCAACGCAACGGACGTGGGCGCGCCCATTCTCTCCCCGCTGTCAAAAATCAGCGAAACGTCGGAACTTGTCCACGCGCAGGAGCCGATGTTTTTCAGCCGCCATGTTTTTGTGAACGCGGCGCCGGGCGCGTAACTTGTCCCGTCAGGAACAGTCACATCGGCGATGAATTGCGCCCAATCACATGATGCGGCTTGCGCGGATTGTGGGGCTGCCGACGGCGCAAAAGAAAACATCAATGCCAGCAAAAGCAGCGCAGTCGCAAATCTCGATATGATTTTCATTCTTCCTCCAGATAAACGGATACATGACAACGACGAAAATGAGTTCAGAAAGTTCCGCTGCTACACGCGCATCTAGTATAACTTTTCTTAAAGGAATGTTCAATGGATTATCAGGTCAATTTCATAGTAATTTTCCCCCCAACTCCGCGCAGGTTTGCGCGTTTGAACGAGCCAATGTTCAAACGCGCAAATATTTTAACGAGCCAGCGATAGGAAGACATCCTCCAGCGTTGGTTCTCCCCGCTCAATTTTTTCAACCGCGA
This sequence comes from bacterium, assembly GCA_036170295.1. GTDB lineage: Bacteria > Chloroflexota > Anaerolineae > Anaerolineales > Villigracilaceae > Villigracilis. The sequence continues at coordinate 1,193 of JAVHOY010000292.1, read as the reverse complement.
TATTTTCATCCGCCAGCGAAATTTGTAACGCGTCTTTTTTGACATTGGAACTAATCACGCGCAGATGATCGCCCGCCAGCCCGACGCGTTCCACGCCGTCTATCGCAGTGAGAATTTCCAACCCGCGTTCCAGCGGATTTGCGTACACTTCCCACACATCCCCTTTGATGATGGTCTTCTTCAAATTTGTCGGCGTATCCATTGCCAATAATTTTCCGTCGCGCATCACGCCGACGCGCTCGCAGTATTCGGCTTCATCCATGTAATGCGTGGTGACTAAAATCGTCACGCCGCTTTCCGCCAAGCCATAAATCAAATCCCAAAATGCGCGGCGCGCGGTCGGGTCAACTCCTGAGGTGGGCTCGTCGAGAAATAATAATTTCGGTTCATGCACCAATGCAATGCCAAGCGAAAGCCGTTGCCGCCAGCCCGTAGACATGTCGCGGGTGAGCGTTTTCTCGTGTCCTTTAAGTCCAACCAATTCCAGCGTATGTTGAATGCGGGCTTTATCGTTGACGCCATATACGCCGCCGTAAAAAGTTAAATTTTCCAGCGTGGTCAGGTCGTCGTAAATGGCGAACTTCTGCGACATATATCCAACGCGCAAACGGACTTCTTCGCTTTGCTTGAAAACGTCGTAACCAAGTACTGTCGCTTTGCCGTCGCTGGGTTTGAGCAAACCCAGCAGCATACGAATAGTAGTCGTTTTACCCGACCCATTAGGACCAAGATAACCGACAATCTCACCCGCGTGAATATCGAAGTTGACATGATCTACCGCGACAAAATCACCGAAGCGGCGCGTAAGGTTTTGAACAGAGATGACGGGTTCAGTCATATTTCGACTCCGATAAAGCGATAAAGACGTCTTCCAGCGCGGGCGGAATCACGCGGACTTCGATCAACTTCGCGTTTTGCGCTTCAATCATTTTGGGCAAGCGCGCGATCACATTCTGCGCGGCGTTTTCTTTGACGCGCACATGCAACTTATCGCCAAACGCGGCAACGTCTTCGACGTCCGAATCTTGATGCGCGATGCGACGCAAAACCTTGAGCGGCTCGCCGCGCAATTCAAGCACGCGCCCGTTGAGTCGCGCGCGCAAATTAGACGGCGTATCTTCCGCAATAATTTTTCCGGCTTTCATAAATCCCACGCGATGACAACGCGAGGCTTCATCCATGTAAGGCGTGGA
>JAVHOY010000291.1:0-1566 GCA_036170295.1 bacterium | reverse complement strand
AGGTCTTGACCCGATTTTTTCAACTCCCAGCATTTATCAAAAATTTCTTTGACGTTGGATTCTGATCCGGGCGTTTTGATGGTTTCGCCCGCGACTTTTTCCAGCCATTCGAATCTTTCCTTCGACATGCCTTCGGGCAGGATCGCGATTGAATCGCACGCGAGCAACGCGGAATCATACGCGCCGCCGCGACAGTAATTTCCAGTGGAGGGCCACACCGCTTTCTGCGCGGTCGGATCAAATTGACCGGTGACCAATCTCGGCACGAGGCAGCTAAACGCGGCTCCGACTTTATGCGCGCCCGTCGGAAACCACTTCCCAACAATCGCAATAATCCGCGCTTTGACTCCCGTCAGCGACGAGGGCAATTCAAGGTAGTTGACTCCGTTGAATGTTCCGCCCGACGCGGCAGGTTGATTATGCCAGTTGATGCGAAACAAATTGCGCGGATGAATATCCCACAGCCCGATATGCTTCAACTCCTCTTTTACTTTCGCGGGAATTTTTGAAGGGTCTTTCATTTGAGCGTAGGTGGGGATGATAATGTTGCGTTCTTTGGCGCGTTGAATAGCGCGGGCGCGGCGGTCTTTGTGAATGGTTAGGTCAATTGTGGTCATAGGATTCTCCTGATAATATTTGTCAGACAAATTTCATTATAGCGCACATCGGTTATGTTGACAAAAAACTATAAGAGTTTTTTCGTATCTGTGTTAATATTGACGCGATATTATTTTTGATTGCGTTTTTCTAAAACAGGAGGTCTTATGGCTGATGATCCTAAAAAAGATGCGGGGGCGCGCATGAGAAATATGCTTGGCAGTTCTTCGCCTATGGCGCGGCTTCCCAAAAAGGATAGCGGAACTCCGTCTTTCCTTCCCAAACTTCCGCCGCGTTCTGAAAAAATTGTCGCGCCGCCGGCGCCGATATCATTACCGCAGAAGGAAAAAAAATCCGCGCCCAAAGGTTTGAATCCAAAAGGATTTAAGTTGAATATCGGTCCTGCTTTTTGGACAATCGCCAGCGTCTTATCATTGACCGTAAATGTGATTCTGATCGTTATCTTACTGGCAGTCTTTATGTTTTTACGCAAAGCGAATCTGACCAACATAACGGCGATAGTTCCTAATTTGCTCGGCGGCTTATATACAAATTTTGAAAAGATGGACGCCGCGCACATCACTACAGATATTCCTGTTCAAACTACGATTCCCGTCAAATTCGACCTGCTGTTGAATCAACAAACCGAAGTGGTTTTGAGTCAGAGCGTGACCATCGCCAACGCCTATGTCACCGTAAACACGGGCGGATTAAACATCAACCGCGCGGCTGCCACAGTTACATTGCCGCAAGGAACTGTTTTGCCCGTCATCCTAAACCTGACCGTTCCTGTAGATACCACTGTGCCGGTCGCCTTGAATGTGGCGGTAGATATTCCTATGAATCAAACGCAACTGCATGAGCCGTTTGTCGGCTTGCAAGAAGTGGTCGCTCCATTTTATTGTTTATTCAAAAGCGACGCGGTAGGGCTTGACGGTCAGCCTGTTTGTAAATAAAAAATCTCCCTCA
>JAVHOY010000290.1:0-1571 GCA_036170295.1 bacterium | reverse complement strand
TACTTTACCTATCTCAACAAACAAATTGTAGATCAAGGCATCGCGCTCAAAGACTTCAACGAAGTCATTCATCTTGCGTGGATATACGGCTCGTTCCTGCTGTTGCAATCCGCGTTCATTTTTATATTCATCTACCTCGCGGGCGTGTTGGGCGAGCGTGTGCAGTATGACTTGCGAAAATTACTGTTCAATCATCTGCAAGACTTATCGCTTTCGTATTACGCGCAAAACGCGGTGGGACGACTCATCGCGCGCGTCACGTCAGATACGGGTCGCGTCTCGGAATTGGTGACGTGGGGCATCGTCGATTCGACGTGGGCAATCATGAACATCACCACGTCGCTGATTTTTATGGCGATTATCAATTGGAGACTCGCGCTGATTGTCTCGGTCATCCTGCCAGTTATGATTTTCGTGGCGACCAAGTTCCAGAAATATATTCTGGTGGAATTCCGTCAGAGTCGCCGCGCGAACAGCAAAATCACGGGCGCGTATAACGAGAACATTCAAGGCGTGCGCGTGGTCAAAGCGCTCGGACGCGAGGACGCGAACCTGATTGAGTTTCAGGAACTCACAACGCGGATGTATCGCGCATCGTATCGCGCCGCGTGGCTCTCGGCGCTGTTCCTGCCCACCGTGCAAATCATCGCCGCGTTCGCGCTTGGCGCAATCGTTTGGTACGGCGGCGTACAAATCGGATTGGGCTTCATCACCATCGGCGGCATTCAAGCCTTCGTCTCGTATTTGACTTTTATGATGTGGCCCGTGCAAGACCTCGCGCGCGTGTACGCCGAAACGCAACATTCCATTGCGTCAGCAGAACGAATCTTCAAACTGGCGGACACTGCGCCCGATATTCATAACCGCGAGAATGCGGTCGAGGCAAAGACTCTGCTCGGCGAGATCGAATTTGACCATGTGGATTTTTTCTACGAGGAGCGCAAGCCCGTCCTGACCGATTTTACGCTGAAGGTCAACGCGGGCGAGACCATCGCGCTGGTGGGTCCGACGGGCGGAGGAAAATCCACCATCGTGAATTTGCTCTGCCGCTTTTATGAGCCATGTAACGGAATGATACGGATAAACGGATTGGATTACACGAACTACACACTAGAGTCAATCCAGAACAAAATCGGCATTGTGTTGCAAACGCCGCATTTGTTTTCTGGAACGGTGCGCGAAAATATCCGCTACGGACGCTTGGAAGCGACAGACGCGGAAGTAGAAGAAGCGGCGCGGGTTGCGGGCGCGCATGATTTTATTGTGACGCTGGAAAAGGGGTACGAGCAGAACGTGGGCGAAAGCGGCAATCATTTGTCAGTTGGGCAGAAGCAATTGATTTCGCTCGCGCGCGCGGCGCTCGCCCGCCCAGAGTTGTTCATCATGGACGAAGCGACCTCGTCGGTGGATACGCTGACCGAGTCGCTCATCCAAAAAGGGATGGAAGCGCTGATGAAGGGACGCACCTCGTTTGTCATCGCGCACCGCCTCTCCACCATCCGCCGCGCGAATCGAATCATCGTCATCGAGGACGGTCGCATCGCGGAGGGTGGCACACACGCCGAACTGCT
>JAVHOY010000289.1:0-7095 GCA_036170295.1 bacterium | reverse complement strand
ATGAGCGCATCGCTGGGACTATTCCGATTGCAGCAAGTAGACCGTAAAATAGATCGCGTCCATTCGCAACTTGATACGATCCGTCAAACGCTGGAGAACGATATTGAATTGCGCGACGCGCTTCAAAAGGCGGAATCTGCGCAAGCCGAGCGCTTCCACGCAAACAGCGAGTTGAAAAATATCGAAGCCGAAGCCGAAGCGCAAAAGATCAAAATCGCGCAAGCCGAATCCAGTTTATATGGCGGCGGCGTCAAAAACCCAAAAGAATTACAAGACTTACAAAAAGATATTGTTTCGCTCAAGAAACATCTAGTCGCATTGGAAGAGCGCGAAATGGAATCCATGCTGCTTTTGGAAAAAACAGAGAACGCTCTACAAAGCGCAAAAACGGAACTGGAACTGCTTCAAGCGCGTCGCCGCAACGAACATAAAAAATTGTTTGAAGACCAAAGCGCGTTTTCAATTGAGCTGGAACGCCTGACCGAAGAACGCAGCGCGGCGCTCGCGCCAATCCAAACTGATTTGCTTGAAACGTACGAAACTCTCCGCAAAGATAAACGCGGCGCAGCAATTGCAGAAATCAGCGATGGCGCCTGCGCTTTATGCGGCGCAGATATCGGCGCTTCTCTACATCAAAACGCGCGCTCTACAAAACTAGCATACTGCCCATCCTGCGGACGAATCCTTTACGCAAACTAAAACCATGCTCATTGATCCCATCTCTTTTGTTGTCGGCTTTGTAACTGCCTCCATCTTTTGGTGGCTGGCAGGGAAAGCTCGCCCATTATGGAACGAGATCAAAGAAGGACTCAAAGAACAACGGGAAGTCGCGCAAGCGCGCAAGACCAGCACGGTGGAAGAGAATCATCGCCGCATCACCTTGCGCCGCGCGCAAGGAATGCACCTCGCCGCGCCGCTCTTCGCATTGGATGAAATTCTACAAGAGCCGTTGCTGATTATTCCGCCGCAGATTGCAGACCCCGGCGCGCCGCAACACCTTGAAGACGTCGTTTCGCAAACGCTTCCATACTTACCCGCGTGGCCCGAAATTGCCGCCGCCTATCGCGCGCCGACCTTCACGCTTCCGCAGGCGTTAGCGGGCAACGCCAACATCGTCGTCATCGGTCAGCCCGGCACAGGCAAAACTGTCGCGCTGGCGCATCTCGCCGCGCTTGCCGCAAATCGCAGCGAGGAACTTGGCGCGTTGCAAGATATTACGCCTTTCCTCGTTCACGTTGCCGATCTTAACTTGCCCGTCTCTGATACCAAAAATATTCTCACGCCGCTCATTGACGCGGCAGCCGAATACGCTCCCCTACTTGACCTGAATCGCCTGCCCGCGTTTTTTGAAAACGCCTTCAAAAGCGGAAACGCCTTATTGCTGGTTGACGGCTTTGACGAAATTCCCACCGAAGCGCAACAAACCGTCGTTGATTATTTCAAACTCCTCATACAAACCTATCCCAAGACGCGCATCGTCGCCACAGGCGCGCCCGAATATCTCGGCGGCTTAATTGGCATTGGATTCGCGCCGCTCGCGCTGATGACTTGGTCGGCGCCGCAAAGCGATAAGTTCATCGAACATTGGGGCGATCTCTGGTCGCAATCGGTGGCGCTGGAAGAAACAGCCCCCGCGCAAATTGACCCGCTGATTCTCAACACATGGATAAAACACAACAACGCGAATTTAACTCCGCTTGAGTTGACTCTAAAAACCTGGGGCGCATACGCCGGCGATCTTCTTGGACCGCATGTATTGGAAGCGATCGCCACACACATCCGCCGCATCGCGCCCGCGAACGTTCCGCCCGCCGCAATGGAAACTTTGGCGATGCAAGTGATGTTGAGCGCGCAACCCATCTTCGATCCGAGCAAAGCGCGCGATTGGGTCAAATCCTTTGAAGCGGCGGAAGATAAAATCGAAGGCGAAGAAAAAACTGAGGAAGAAAAAAAATCCGCGAAGCCGAAGAAAGGCGAGAAGGTTGTCGTCTCCGCCGCGTCTTCGGGCGTAATCGGAAAGATGGCAAACAGCGGATTGCTGGTTTCGTATCCCAATAATAAAATGCGCTTCAATCATTCCGTCTTCGCGGGATATTTAGCGGGACGCGCATTAATCAATTACAACGCCGATGAAGCGCTGCTCAACCAAGCGGATTGGTCGGGCAAATATCTTTCGATGCGCTATTTAGCCGCGCACGGCGACGTGAGCGTTCTCGTCAAATCGCTTTTGGAGTTTTCGCGGATGCCCATGCACCGTCCATTATTTGCGGCGGCGCGTTGGCTGCGCGACGCGCCCAAGAACGCCGCGTGGCGCGGAAAATTATTTAGCGCGTTAGCGACAGTTTTACAAACCGAAGGCGTTCCGCTCAACTTGCGCGGACAGGCAATGGCGGCGTTTGTCGTCAGCAATGATTCAAGCGCGTCGGCTCTCTTCCGCCAGTTTGCGACCACGCTTTCCTTTGAACTCGTACAACTTTCCGCGTTAGGATTAGGCGCGGCGCGAGACGCCAAAGCGGTTGAAGTTTTAACCCGCGCCATGGACGCGCCCAGCTTATCCGTTCGCCGCGCCGCGTGTATGGCGTTGGTTTCCATCGGCACGAATGACGCGCTTGAAGTTGTGGCGCATACGCTGCTCAACGGCGACGAAGATATTCGCCGCGCCGCTGCCGAAGCGCTGGCAAACGACGAGCATGAAGGCTACGCCATGTTGCGCGACGGAATCACAATCAGCGATATTCTTTTGCGCCGCTCGGTTGTTTATGGATTAGGTCGCGTTCATGAGCCATGGGCGACTGAAATTTTACAAAAAGTCCAAGTGGAAGACGATCAATGGGTCGTACGCAATGCCGCGACTGAAGTGTTGGACGCGAACGCAAATGCCGCCGCCATCGCGCCGCGCAAACTAAAAGCGCCTTCCGATTCCGCGTGGCTGGTCGAGTTTGCCGCCAAACAAGGCGCGGGCATCTCGCCCGGCACGCCCGCCACCGACGTTCTTTTGCAAGCCCTCAAAAGCGACAATGAAACCATTCGCCTCGCCGCGCTGTCTTATCTCAAGTTTACGCCCAGCGACGGCGTACTCGCGCAAATGTACAGCGCGATGTACTCGGACGACCTTGAATTACGCGAAGCCGCGTTCAACGCGCTTTGGGAGCTCGGCGCATCGGGAGTCAAACTTCCCAACCCCACTCAATATGGATACAACTAATCATGCTCATTACAAACGCAAACATTATTACTTATGAAGCCAACAATCGGATTTTGGAAAATTACGCGATCTACATTGAAAAGGATCGCATCAAAGAAATCGGCGCGACAAAAACGCTGAGCGCGAAATACCCAAAAGTCAAAGCGACCGACGCGCGCGGACAATATGTGATGCCCGGCGGAATTTGCGCGCACACGCATTTTTACGGCGCCTTCGCGCGCGGCATGGCAATTCCCGGCGCGGCGCCGAGCGGCTTCCCTGAAATTTTGAAAAAACTTTGGTGGTCCCTCGACCGTTCATTGGATTCGGAAGCGGTGCGATTTTCCGCGCTGGTTTGCTTAGCCGACGCGATCAAACATGGCACGACGACTCTCTTTGATCATCACGCTTCGCCCAACGCGATTGACGGCTCGCTGGATTTGATCGCAGGCGCGGTGGATAAAAGCGGCTTGCGCGGCGTGTTGTGTTACGAAGTCAGCGACCGCGACGGTCAAGATAAAGCCAACGCGGGCATCCATGAAAACGTCCGCTTTATAAAACGATTAGCCGAGACTCCGCATCCGCGCCTTGCCGCAACGTTTGGTCTGCACGCAGGTCTGACGCTTTCGGGCGTAACCTTGCAAGCCTGCCGCGCCGCAGCGCCCGAAGGGACTGGCTTTCATATCCACACCGCCGAACATGATTCGGATGAGTACGACAGTCTAAACAAAAGCGAGATGCGCGTGATGGACCGTTTGCAAAAACACGAAATTCTCGGACCCAACTCCATCGCCGCGCACGGAGTTCACTTTGACGCGCGCGAAATGGAAATCGTCAAAGAAACGGGAACTTGGCTGACGCATCAGCCGCGCTCGAATATGAACAACGGCGTAGGCGTAGCGCAAGTTGAATCTATGATGAGATTGGGAATTAAAGTTTGTCTTGGCAACGACGGTTTCACCAACTCAATGTGGGACGAATGGAAAGCCGCGTATTTGATTCAAAAATCGGAACACCGCGACCCGCGCCGCATGAATGGAAGCGACGTTCAGCAAATGGCAATCTACAACAACGCCGCGCTCGCCCATCAATTTTTTCCCGCCGCGCCGATTGGACAAATTGCAGCGGGCGCATTCGCCGATTTGATTTTCGTTGACTATCATCCCTTCACGCCGCTAACTGCGGGCAATCTTCCATGGCATATTATTTTCGGATTTCAACAAAGCATGGTGACGACGACAATCGTCGCGGGCAAAATCTTAATGAAAGACCGCGAATTGCTCGCGCTGGACGAAGCCGAAATTTCCGCGCGCGCCAGAGAAATCGCGCCGCGAATTTGGAAGCGCTACGAAGAAGAAGTTGCAAAAATTTCATGAAAACGTTTGGACATTAACGGAGAATCCAATGACCGACTCACATCTTTTATTATCTATCGCCGTATTGGGCGGAACGGGCAAAGAAGGCAAGGGATTGGCTTATCGCTGGGCGAAGGCTGGCTATCATGTTCATATCGGCTCGCGCGACGCGGAGAAAGCAAAAGCCGCCGCGAATGAATTGCGCGAAGCGCTCGGCGAGGGAAGTTCGATCGAAGGAATGAGCAACATCGAAGCGGCGCGGCAAGCCAATATCGTCGTGATTGCGGTGCCGTATGCCGCGCATCGCGCCACGCTTGAAGCGGTCAAGACAGAACTCAAGGGAAAAATTCTTGTGGACGTCACGGTTCCGCTCGTGCCGCCAAAAGTAGCCACAGTGCAAATGCCCGCCGCTGGTTCTGCCGCGCAAGAAGCGAAGGAAATTCTCGGCGCGGACGCGCAAGTCTGCGCCGCGTTCCAAAATATTTCCTACGAACATTTACTCGATAACGCCGACGTTGAATGCGATGTGTTGGTCGCCGGCACAAGCAAAGAAGCGCGCGACGAGGTTATCAAATTGGTCGAAGCCGCCGGACTCAAAGGCTGGGATGCGGGTCCCATCGAGAACTCCGTCATCGTTGAAGGCATGACCAGCGTGTTAATCGGCATCAATAAAAAATATGGTTCGACGCACGCAGGCATCAAGATCACGGGCGTTCAACGTTAAAACGTTTGAACGTTCAAACGTTGAACTTATGTCTCTCACTCTCACAGCCCTCCAACACGTTCCTCTCATCCGTCAAAGCGATAACTTGGCGGATATTATTCTTAACGCTTTGCGCGAAACAAATATTGAACTGCAAGACAACGACATTCTCATCCTCGCGCAAAAAATCGTCAGCAAAGCCGAAGGGCGCATGATCAATCTTGCGACGGTTACGCCGTCTCCGCGCGCGCTTGAACTCGCGGAAAAATCAGGAAAAGACCCGCGCATAACGGAACTGATGTTGCAAGAAAGCGCGGAGGTTTTGCGCGTGCGCGTCGGCTCGATTATCGTGGAACACAAACTTGGATTTGTCTGCGCCAACGCGGGCATAGATCAATCCAACGTCAAAGGCGACGACGACGGCGAATATGTTTTGTTGCTGCCCGCTGATCCCGATGGATCAGCGCGAGAGATACGCAATGCAATAAAAAAAATAACGCGCAAAAAAATCGGCGTGATGATTATCGACTCGCACGGGCGCGCATGGCGCATCGGCACGGTTGGAATTTGCATCGGCTTAAGCGGACTGCCCGCGCTGATTGACGAGCGCGGCTGGAAAGACCTGTTCGATTACACGCTCAAGATCACCATCGTCGGCGTAGCGGACGAACTCGCCGCCGCCGCGTCATTGATGATGGGGCAAGCCGCCGAAGGCACGCCCATCGTCCACGCGCGCGGATTTCCATATAAATTAACTGAAGGCTCGCTCAAAGAATTGATCCGCCCAAAAGAACAGGATATGTTTCGATAAACACACGAGGCGCTATGAAAAAATTTCCCGCAGAATATCTTGACTTATTGAAAGATGAAACCAAAGCGTATCTTTATCTCGCCACCACCATGGCGGACGGTTCGCCGCAAGTTACGCCGATTTGGTTCAACGCGGATGAGAACTATATTCTCATCAACACCAACGAAGGGCGCGTCAAAGATAAAAATATGAAGGCGCGTCCAAAAGTCGCGCTGGTGATTCAAGACCCAAAAACTCCGTACCGCTACGTTCAAATTCGCGGCGAAATTATTGAACATACCACGCGCGGCGCCGACGAACATATCAGCGCGCTTTCGATGAAGTACGAGGGCAAGCCTTGGAAATATAGCGAAGGTCAAAAGCGGATTATCTACAAGATCAAGCCGATGAAAATTGACGCTCACTAAATCTGAACTCCTCGCTTTTTTGCGGACTCGGCGCTCGGTGCGGCGCTTCAAACCAGAGGCGATCCCTGATTCTGTTTTAGCCGATATTCTTCAAACCGCCGCATACGCCCCATCCGCGCACAACCGCCAACCGTGGCGATTCGCCGTCGTAACAAATTTATCCGTCAAGCAAAATCTCGCGGACGAAATGGCAAAAGAATTTCAGCGCGAACTTGAAGCGGATCACGTTTCAGCGGATGAAATCAATCAACGCGCAACGCGCTCGCGCGAGCGGATCGTCTCTGCGCCAGCGGTGATCATCCTTTGCGTGGATATGAGCGATATGGATACCTATCCCGACAGACGCAGAAAAAAAGCCGAATACATTATGGCGACGCAATCCGCGGCAAACGCTGGGATGCAATTATTGCTCGCCGCGCACGCAGAAGGACTCGGCGGCGTGTGGGTGTGCAGTCCGCTGTTCGCGCAGAAAACCGCGCAGTCAGTTTTGAGTTTGCCAAAATCATGGGAGCCGCAAGCCATGCTCTTTTTAGGCTACCCCGAAAAAATACCTGCGGCGAGGGAAAGGAAAGATATAAAAGAAGTAGCAATTTTTCGTTAAGGGGGAAGACGATTTACGATTTACGATTTACGAT
>JAVHOY010000288.1:0-7246 GCA_036170295.1 bacterium | reverse complement strand
TTGTCGCCTCCGCGCGCTCGTTGATGACGCGCACTTTGCCGCGCCGCGATTTTCTCAAGGCGTGTAAAAAACTTTCCGCAGGACAAACCATTCAGCCCGACGTTCTTATCCGCGAATGGGCGCGGATGGGTTATCAGCGCGTCAATACCGTCCTCGAACCCGGACAATTTTCGCATCGCGGCGGATTGCTGGACGTGTGGGCTTCGACGCAAACGCATCCTGTCCGCTTGGATTTCTTCGGCGACGAGATTGAAACCATCCGCCAGTTTGATCCCGCCACGCAGCGCACCATTGAAAAACTTGAGCATATTCTCATCACGCCCTCGCGCGAATTTTTGGACGCGGTAGAGACGCAAAATTCTGCGTCTCTACTACACACCGAATTTCATATCCCGCTTTTACATTCGCAGCCCGCGTCGCTGTTGGATTATCTCCCGCCAAAATCTTTAATTCTCGTGGATGATCTCAGCCTGGTCGAAGCGATGGCAAACGAAGTCGAAGAGCAAGCGGTCAAGTTTCGCCAAGAAAGCATCGCGGAAGGTACGCTCGCAAAAGATTTTCCCGTTCCATACATTTCATGGTCAGAGTTGAATGACGCCATCGAAGGTTTTACTTCGCTAGAGCTGGGACACTCGACGGAGATAGCGAGCAGTGATCAGTTATCAGTGATCAGTTTGGCTGAATCATTTGGTCACGATGAAAGATTTGGCGGAAGGTTAAAACCGTTCATTGATTATCTTTCTCCCATTGTTGAACGCGGCGAGCAAGTCTTCATCGTCTCGCGCCAATCGCTGCGCCTGCAAGAACTCTGGGACGAGCATTATCCCGATTCTCATTTCGGCAATTTGGAATTCATTGAGTCTTCATTATCCGAAGGTTTCACCCTATCTCCAACTCCCAATTCCCAATTCCCAATTCCCAATTTACCAACCCACCTAATCACTGACTCCGAAATCTTCGGCTGGGAACGTCCGCAGCCGCGCATCAAACAAAGAGAAAGCGCCGAGACGCCCGAAGCGCTTTACGCGGATTTGCTCGCGGGCGATTACGTCGTCCACATTGATCACGGCGTCGGAAAATTCAACGGGCTTGTTCAGCGTCAACTCGACGGGCTTGAGCGTGAATATCTTGCCGTTGAATATGGCGGCGACGATACGCTCTTTGTCCCCGTGCATCAAGCGGATCGTCTCACGCGCTACGTCGGCGCGGATGGCGGCAAGCCCGCGCTCGATCATCTCGGCGGACAAACTTGGGGCGAGACAAAGAGTCGCGTCAGCGAAGCGGTGCAACAAGTCGCGGGCGAGCTGCTTGATCTTTATGCGCGTCGTCAAGTGGTGGAAGGTTTTTCTTTTGAGCCTGATACGCAGTGGCAAAAGGAACTTGAAGATAGTTTTCCCTACGTTGAAACCGACGACCAAAAGCGAGCCATCGCCGATATTAAGCGCGATATGGAACGCGCGCGCCCGATGGATCGTTTGCTGTGCGGCGACGTCGGCTATGGCAAAACGGAAGTTGCGTTACGCGCCGCGTTCAAATCTGTGATGAGCGGCAAGCAAGCGGCTGTGCTTGTGCCAACAACGGTTTTGGCGCAGCAACATTTTGAAACATTCTCGCAGCGCCTCGCGGCGTATCCTATCAAAGTAGAAATGCTTTCGCGCTTCCGCACACACCGCGAACAAACGGAAATTTTGCTCAAACTCGCGCTCGGCGAAATTGACATTATCATCGGCACGCATCGTTTAATTTCTGCGGATGTCCAATTCAAAGATTTGGGGTTGGTGGTCATTGACGAGGAACAGCGCTTCGGCGTGACGCATAAAGAACATCTCAAAAAACTTCGCACCGAAGTGGACGTGCTGACGCTCACCGCCACGCCCATTCCGCGCACGTTGTATATGGCGCTGACGGGAGTCCGCGATATTTCCAATTTGAACACGCCGCCCGAAGAACGCTTGCCCATCGTCACGCATGTCGGACCGTATTCACCGCGTCTCGTGCGTCAATCCATTTTGCGCGAGCTCGAACGCGGCGGACAAATTTTCTTTGTGCATAATCGCGTCAACACCATTGACGCGATGCAAGCCCATCTCCATAATCTTGTCCCCGAAGCGCGCATTGCCATTGGTCACGGGCAAATGCCTGAAGGTCAACTCGCCCGCGTGATGCACAGCTTCAACATGGGCGAGATTGATATTTTGCTTTGCACAACCATCATCGAATCTGGGCTGGATATTCCCAACGCGAACACGCTGATTGTGGATCGCGCCGATACGTTTGGACTCGCGCAACTTTATCAACTGCGCGGGCGCGTTGGACGCGGCGCGATGCGCGCTTACGCATATTTTTTCCGTCACAATAAAATGACTCCCACGCAAGACGGTCAGCAGCGGCTGGAAGTCATCGCCGAAAATACGCAACTCGGCGCGGGATATTCGATTGCCATGCGCGACCTCGAAATTCGCGGCGCAGGCGATTTGCTCGGCACACGCCAGCATGGATATATTCAATCGGTCGGCTTTCATCTTTATACGCGGATGTTGGCGGACGCGGTGAGGCGGCTAAGGAGTCAAAAGTCAAAAGTCGAAGGTCAAAATGATTCATCCTTCATCCTTCATCCTTCATCCTTTAATCTTCCGCTCTCCCTGCCTGTCAACGTTGATCTGCCCCTCGCGGTTGGAATCCCAGCCGATTACATCTCCGATACCGATTTGCGTCTGCGTTTATATCGCCGCATCGCGGACTTGCGCGACGAGACGGAACTCGACGCGCTCGGTTCTGAATTCCGCGACAGGTTCGGTCAACTGCCAGAGATGACTCAAAATCTCTTATATCAAATGCGCGTCAAACTCCGCGCCGAAAAAGCGGGACTGAGTTCTGTCAACATGGAATCTTCTGGACAGATTCTTTTGAAGTTCACAGAGTCGAATGAAGGCGGCGAGTCCGCGCGCCTGCCTGACTTGGGCAACGGAATTCGCGGAGGAAAATCTGCGTATTGGGTGACCGTCGCAAAAGATGAATCATGGACGTCAAAATTATTGGATGTGCTGAAATTGTTGGACGATAGAGTTTGAGAACATCCAATAACATAACTCGCCGTATTTATCGGGAAATTATTCTAATGTCATAATATTCGCCCATGCAATAGTTCACAAAAAAAATAGGGTTGGCGTTGGGTTCGAGAACGCCAAGCCAATTTTGGATGGGTTGAATATAAATACCGTCGCTGCCTTTCAGCCTCTCCGCTCGAATTTGAGCGTCGCGCTGCCGCCATTGTTCGGCGTAGCGGGCTGCCAGAGGAATTTCGGCGTAATAGGTTTGAATGGGGCGAAGAGCCGCATATCCAAGCAAAACAAATACGGCAAGGCTCAGTCCAATGTATGGCAGACCGTTGCGAATGTTTTGGGCAAATCTCTGCCCAATAAGAACGCTGACGGCGACGATGGTGAGTATCATGATATATGCAGGGATAATCATGGTGTGCTCCGAAGGCGCGCTGGATTGTCCGTATGCCGCCGGCGGAAAACTACAAAACACGAGCAGCGTCCCTGCCGCTAATATCAACAATATATCTTTGAGACTATGTTGTCGGTTTTGAGCGACTCTGCTTCCTGTTAAAAATCCCGCGAGCGCAATTCCAATTAAAGCCGCGCTTTTTTGAGGGACTGCCAGCATGGCGCTCATAAACCCTAGAAAAGAGTTCCATGAAATTGTCAAAATCTCAAGCGGCATTGGCGGCGGCGGGAAAAAGGCTTGACGGTGCGCGTTGCCGGGCGCAAGCGCCATGACTATCAGCCCCAATGTTGCGCCTAAAAGACCCATTGCAAGAAAAACGAATTTTTCTTTTTGAGTCTTGTATTGTTTTACAGCGACAGCCCACGCCGCCCACAGAAAAAATGCCGCTGTTTGAACAGGCGTAAAAGTTTCGCTAAAACCGCCGTTAAAAAAGACGATCAAAAAACTGGCGAAATACCAAAAAGCGAGTTGCTTGGGTTTCCATGTTCGGTTTGAAAAATAAAGATATACCCCAATATAAAAGGGGAACAACGCGAGCGGGGGGATATATCCGCGCATTGCGCCCCACCATAAGAGGGGTTGTTCCACAATAGGAGTGATCAGCAACGTGGCGGATAGCGTTGCGATTGCCAAAGGAATCACATGCCAGAATTTTAACGATGAAGCGTCTTTGCGTAGGAGCGAATATGCAGCCCACGTCAAGGAGATCGCCCACGCAACAAGCATAAGCGGAATTGCAAATGAAATGCCCGCATTATCAAATGCGCCGAGGATGACCGCATCCAAAAAACTGGCTGAGTAGCCGCCGTCCCATGCGATATACCAATACCAAATGGATCGAACGACTCCGAGTCGTTCGGCGATATAGACCGAGCAGAAATCATCCGCCATTAATTTCGAGAACGAACCAAGATAGGCAAGCAATCCCAGTATCGCAACAGATGGCGCAGCCATGGCGACATTAAGCAGCCAATAATTTTTTGTTTGTTTATTTATGTTTTTATCCATGCGAATTTATTCGCTTGCCAGCACATGCCTTGCGATGACCAGCCGTTGAATTTCGCTGGTGCCTTCGCCGATGGTCATCAGGCGCGCGTCGCGGTACATGCGCTCCACGTTATATTCGCGGCTGTAACCGTATCCGCCGTGAATTTGAATCGCTTCGCGGCAAACATGCTCCGCCATTTCGGTCGCGTACAGTTTCGCCATCGCCGCTTCTTTATTGTAAGGCTTGCCTTCGTCTTTGAGCCACGCGGATTTGTGCAACATCGTGCGCGCCAATTCGATCTCGGTCGCCATATCCGCGAGTTTGAATTGGATCGCCTGAAATTCAGAAATAGAACGACCGAACGCTTTGCGTTGACGCGCATAATCCACTGCGGCTTCGAGCGCGGCTTGCGCCAGACCAATCGAAAGCGCGCCGATGCTGATGCGTCCGCCGTCGAGCGTGGCGAGCGTTTGCTGCAATCCGCGCCCCTCAACCCCGACTAAATTTCCAAGCGGAACGCGCACGTTATCGTACGTCACACCATGCGTGGGCGAGCCGTGCAAGCCCATCTTTTTTTCAGCGGGACCAATCTTCAATCCTTTTGAATCAGTGGGGACAAGAATCATGCTCAATGATTTTGAGCCGCCTTTCGGGTCGCTGCGGACAAGCGTGATGATGTACTCTGCGATGCTGGCGTTGGTACACCACATCTTCGCGCCGTTGACGACCCATTCGTCGCCTTGCTTTTCGGCTTTGGTAGTTACGCCGCCTTGCAAGTCGGAGCCAGCGCCGGGTTCGGTCAGCGCCAATGCGCCGAGTTTGTGTTTGCCTTCCGCGACCAGCGATAACCATTTCTTTTTCAATTCATCCGAGCCGTACCAGACGAGCGGCGTAGTGCCGAGTCCGTTATGCGCGGCGAAAGCGAGCGCGGTCGAGCCGCATCCCCAGCCGAGTTCTTCCATCGCAATCGCGTTTGAAATCGCGTCCACATTCGCGCCGCCATACTCTTCGGGAATGCTCATCCCCAGCAATCCCAGCGGACCGCCTTTACGCACAGCCTCCCAGTTGAACGCGTCGGTTTCATCCACTTCGCGCGCTTTGGGCTTGACTTCTTTTGCCACAAAATCGTGGACGGCTTTTTTCCATGCTTTCTGTTCGTCGTTTAGATCGAAGTTCATATTTGCTCTCCTTATTGGGTTTCGTATTTTTCAAGCGCCTGCCGCGCCTTCTTCGCGTTTTTCTTTTCCACAAAAATTTGCACCCGCCCAAATGTGACTGGGATAACGTTCGACGTGGTCGCTTCTTCAAACGATTGCGCGTCGATCTCGTAGGATTGAAGATAGAGTTTCAAAAGTTCCGCTTCCATTTGTCCCAGAACTTCTGTGAGTAATTCCCATTTTGGCTCTTCCATTTTATTCTCCTAACGCCAGCATAAAACGAACAACGCTGTCCATAAAGCGCTGACGATGAATTGACGCATTCCAATTCGCGCGGGCTTCCATCCAATGGAAGGATGCGCGATTCCCCAAAGCGTTTCAAGCCACTGCGCTAAAAACGGGATGAAGACCAGCTGCGGAATAATCTTTGTCCAACCCAATATTAACGCGGCAAATAAATTAAAGGAAGTGTAAATCAGCGCGCGTTTTCCCATCCGCCATAAATCTTTGCTTTCAGGTTTGATTTTTAATTCGCGCTGTTCCAGTCTGAGATAAGCATACACGATGCTTGCCGCAGATTGCAACCACGTTCCGATCCATAGCCACCAGCCAAGCGGATTATACGCGCCTGACGCGACCCAATACGCGGCGGGCGCGCTAAGCGACAATATGCCCGTCGCGATCACTTCGACGCCCGCCTGCTTCCGTTCCGCGCGTTTGCTCACCAACCATAAATGCCACGCGAAAACAGGAATAGCGGGGACAGCGAGAATCATCACATACGCGAATCCTTCAAGGACGAGCGCGGTCAACGAGAACGCGGCGATGATTCCGTAAATCAAAGTCCAGAAGCGCGCTGCGGGCAAATCTGTTTTGGGGCGTCTGCCCGATAACGCTTTGACGGCAATCGTCAGCGGTTGTCGAATCATAAACGCGGACATTGCCGCGATGAGGAGGTTGAAGACAGCGTAATTAAATTTCCCGCCTATGAATATGCCGACCAACAGCGGACTTAAAATAAACACCCACGAGCCGTGATCTTGCGGAAGCGCAATTTGTTTTTTGAAATAGTTTTGCATGGCATGACAAGCATACAAGAAAAACCGACAGCGCGCAAGGTTGTTATAATTGGAAAAAATCAATCGAGGAGAAATTTGTATGTCGTCAAAAAAATCTGTAAAAAAGGCGTTGCCTCAAAAATCTATAAAAAAAGGACTGCCTCAAAAATCTGATAAGACCGTTCAGTATGTTGCCATCGCCGTAGTTTTAATTGTCGCGGCATTTTTTGCGTGGAAATATTTTCCAAAGTCGCAGCCCAAAGCGGAACTTCTCGCAACCAAAGTCGCAACGTCAGGCGCGTCTGTGTGCAAGGAGTTTGATTCGATTCCCGTCGCCGCGCAGTATCAGCAACCGCCGATGAAAATTGATCAGGCGAAACAATATTTTGCCGCATTCAAAATGGCAAAGGGCGGCGAGTTTGTCGTTCAGTTGTATCCCGATAAAGCGCCGATCACGGTCAATAGTTTTGTCTTTTTATCTTGCAAAGGATTTTTCAACGGCATAACTTTTCATCGCGTATTGGAAGGTT
>JAVHOY010000287.1:1619-7288 GCA_036170295.1 bacterium | reverse complement strand
CGTTTTGCCGCTTACATCGCGCCCGTCAATGGTTACTTTTCCGGCGGCGAGCGCGCGGAGTCCCGTCAGCGCTTCGGAAAGTTCGGTTTGCCCGTTGCCTTGCACGCCGGCGACGCCCAACACTTCTCCGCCGCGCACGCTAAATGAAACGCTGTGAACGGTTTCCAAGTCGCGTTGATCGCGCGCCGATAAGCCTTCCACTTTGAGAATCTCGCCTGCGGCTTCGCGATCTTTTTTATCTACGGTGAGAATCACTTGTCGTCCAACCATCATGTTTGCCAGTTGCGCTTCGGTTGTTTCTTTCGGAGTCGTGGAGCCGACGACTCGCCCTGCGCGCATGACGGTGATGCGATCCGCGACGGCGATCACTTCTTTGAGTTTGTGCGTGATGAAAATAATCGAAACGCCGCGCGCAGTTAAATCGCGCATGATGCGGAAAAGGTCTTCGGCTTCTTGCGGAGTCAATACGGCGGTCGGTTCGTCCAGAATGACAATCTCCGCGTTGCGATATAAGGTCTTGACGATTTCGACGCGCTGCTGAATTCCTACGGGCAACGAACCGACTAGCGCGTTTGGATCCACATCCAGCCCGTATTGCGCGGAGATTTTATCAATGCGCGCCGCGACAGATTTATGATCAAGCGATCCGCGTTTGGTAACTTCATCTCCGAGCATTACGTTTTCTGCGACGTCGAAAACGGGAATGAGCATAAAGTGTTGATGCACCATGCCAATTCCAAGCGCGATTGAATCTTTTGGAGTGTGAATGGCGGCAAGTTTTCCGTTGACGAAGATTTCGCCTTTGTCGGGATGATGCAAGCCGTAGATGAGATTCATCAACGTGCTTTTGCCCGCGCCGTTTTCTCCGAGCAAGGCATGGATTTCGCCTTTGCGTAAATCGAAGTTGACGTTATCGCTGGCAAGCACGCCGGGAAATTGTTTAGTGACGCCTCTGGCTTCAAGGACAATATTATTTTCGGTCATAGTGAATTCCTAACTTGAGCGAGTAAAAAAGATTTCGCCGCAGGGAACACGGAGATGCTAAACAGATTCTTCTCCGCGCGCTTTGCCGTCTCTGTGGCGGAAAAATTACTTTTCATAAGGCTGTCCATCTGCGGCGGGCGGCGTGGTTCTGCCGACGAGACCGGTGAGGATTAACATCGTCAGGATGTAAGGCGCTAAACCGACAATGTACGATTGTTGCAGGAATGCCCATTGCGGCGGAATGAGTTCGCGGAAAAATTGCAGATTGATTTGCATGGCTTGCGCCGCGCCAAAGACCATCGAAGCCGCCCACGCGCCAATCGGCGACCAGTTGCCAAAGATCATGGCGGCGAGGGAGATAAATCCGCGCCCGTTGGTCATCAGCGGCTCAAAGGAAGGGACAGATTGAAGCGTGAAGTACGCGCCGCCCAGCCCCGCCATACATCCGCCGATGAGGACGTTTGCGTAGCGCATAAACGTTACGTTGATGCCGACCGTATCCGCCGCGAGGGGATGTTCGCCGACGGC
This sequence comes from bacterium, assembly GCA_036170295.1. GTDB lineage: Bacteria > Chloroflexota > Anaerolineae > Anaerolineales > Villigracilaceae > Villigracilis. The sequence goes on along the minus strand of JAVHOY010000287.1, from coordinate 5,776 downwards.
GCGCGTTCGCAATCCCCAGCGCGTGTAAAACAAAACATAATGGGTGATGAGCACCAGCGCGACTGCGGCGATGGTAATCGGTTGTTGATCGAACATGCGTCCAAAGGTGGGAATATCCGCTAGGAAGGGAATGCGAATGCTGGGCAGAATGCCCGGCGCGTGCGGCACGTTCCCGCCGAAGATGCTGTTCTTTTCAAAGAAGAGTTGGCGGTTTAGAAACCCCGTAATTCCAATCGCCAAAATATTGATGACTGTGCCGCCGATGATTTGATCCACTTTGAATGTGATTGAGAGCGCAGCGTGGAGCAGCGCAAACAACGCGCCCGTGAGGATGGCGGCAATCACGCCGACGATCAAACTGGGCAAGGGCGCAAAGTTAAAAATGGAATTCATGTATATCGAAGCCAGCCAGCCAAAGAAAGCCGCCGCCAGCATCATGCCTTCAATGCCGATATTGACTACGCCGGCGCGTTCGCAGTAAATTCCCGAAAGCGCGCCTAAGGTGAGCGGCGTCGCGACTGCGATGGTGGTGGCGAGCATACTGGTAATGATCACGATGGGCGATGTTTGACTCTTGCCAATGACAACGACGACGCCAAACAGAATTGCGATGACGACGGCGATCACTCCAAAACGTTTCCAGTCCATGTTAGCCTCCCCAGCCGCGCGTAAGCGTCACGCGTTCTTCGCGGACGCGGATGCGATAAATGTAACGAACAATAGCGTCTGCCGCAACAAACAGCAGGATCAATCCTTGAATGACAGAGATAATGTCCACTGGAATTTGAGTTAGGAATTGCATACGCGTCGAACCGTTGCGCATTGCGCCGAATAAAATAGATGCGAACACGACGCCGATGGGATTATTTTTGCCTAATAAGGCGATGGCGATTGCGTCAAAACCATAGCCTGATGAAAAGCCGAGTTCGTGGCGATAGTTAAGGGCGGTCACTTCAATCGCCCCCGCGAGTCCCGCCAAAGCGCCTGAAAGCGCCATGCTCATGACGATTGTGCGTTTGACGTTAATGCCCGCGTATTTTGCGGCGTCTGGGTTTGCGCCGACGGTGCGGATTTCAAATCCAAGCGTGGTCTTCCACAATAACCACCAAATAAATAATGCCATCAGCAGCGCCAAGATGAATCCCCAATGGACGCGCAGTCCGTCGAAGAGCGGCGGGATGCGCGCGCTCAGCGCGATCTCTGGCGTACGCGCAGAGAGGTTGAGCGGGTCGGGGTCGCGCATCGGACCGTTGAGCAGAAACGAGGTGATGTTCAGCGCGATGTAGTTCATCATGATCGTGTTGATCACTTCATGTCCGCCGGTATATGCTTTAAGCGCGCCTGGAATCGCCGCCCACAATGCGCCCGCCAACATGCCTCCGCCCACCGTTAGCGGAATATGAATGATTGCGGGAATGTGAATCCCCATCTGGTTTGGCAGATATCCAATCAGCGCCGCAGTCACCGCGCCGAAGGCGAGTTGTCCTTCTGCGCCGATATTAAATAAGCCGCCTTTGAATGCCAGCGCCACAGCCAATCCGGCGAAGATGTAGGGCGTCGCCCATACAGCCGTTTCGCTGAGCGCTTTTGTCGAACCGAAGGCGCCTTCAAAAAGACCTAAGTAGGCATTGAATGGATTTCCGCCCGCGAAAGCAATCACCAGACCGCCAACGACTATGGCGGTGAATACAGCCAGTAAAGGCACTAACAAAGTTTCCATGCCATCGCGCAGAAATTTTTTTATGCCGCCAGATTGCGAAGTTATTTGTTCTTCTGATTTCGCCATTGTTGTACTCAAGCCTCAACATCTAAAAAGAAAAGGGGAAAGAGAGCGCGCTCTCTTTCCCCTTCGTTTTTACTACGGGGTCAACCTATTATTGCGGTTTGACGGGAGCAACGTTGGTCTTCAAGGAACCATCCATCAAGCCTGCCAAAATCTTTTCCATCATGGTTTTGACTTCGGCGGGAACTTTGCTGTCAAGATCATGGAATGGGGCATAGCCTGCGCCGCCGAAAGATAAACCGCCTACGATCTTGCCTTCTTTGGCTGCTTTGATCAGATCCGCGACAGGAGCGGTAATCGGCTTCAAAGCGCTGGTGATAATTTGCTTCTGCGCTTCGGGCAGAGTGAGGTACTGGTCAACATCCACGCCGATAGCGTAAATGCCTTTTTGAGCCGCAGCCACAACGGCGCCGTTGCCGGTCTTGCCGCCGCCGCCGAAGATCACGTCTACGCCCTTATCGGTCATTGAATTGGCGCTTGCAGCAGCCCATTCGGGATCGGTGAAGGTCTTATCAAAGCCGACGTCGTTATGATACACAATGCTGACTTCGGTGGTCGTTCCGTTTTGCGCGTCCGCATAAGCGGCGCCAGCGCGGTAGCCTTCGCCATAGCGCCAAACGGGAGGAACTGCGTCAGTGGCAAACACGCCGCCGATTTTGTGCGAGGTGGACATTGCAGCGGCGAGCGCGCCAACCAAAAAGCCCGATTGATCTTCGTTGTAGACCAAGCCAACCAAATTGGCGAGCGGCAAATCAGGATGTTTGTCGTCTTTCAAAATGAATTGATCAATGCCGATGAAGATGGACTTCGGATATTTCTGAGCGGCGAGGTAAGTCGGCTCGGTCAAGTTGAAACCGCTGGTCACAACCACATCGTAGCCGGCGTCTGCGAAGGTGGCGATGTTCTTGTCATAATCCTTCGAGTCGGTGGTTTCGACATATTGAATCCAATCGGCGTTGCCGTCGGCTTTGGCTTTCTGCAAACCTTCCCAAGCGGACTGGTTGAAGGATTTATCGTCAACCTTGCCAACGTCGGTCACGAGACCCACGCAGAACACGTCCGCTTTGGTGCAGTCAGGCGCGGCAGGCGCGGCGCTTCCACCGCAAGCCGAAAGAGCCATGGCGGCAATCACAAGCGCCGCGAAAATAAAGTACAGCTTTTTCATTTTTCTTCTCCTAGAAGAGTGAATTTTTTAGGTTCGCTATCAAGCGCAACCTTACGACGACGTAAGTATATATCCACTTAAACCTTTGTGCAAGCATGAACAATATTGCAGTCGTTGAAATTTACTGAACGCGGGCGCAAACTGCTTTTTGAGAAAGCCATGCCATCACGGCTTTGTCGCTCTTACATTCGTCTTGATTTCGCCGCTGCGTAACTTTATCAATAGATCGTTCAACTCTGGCGTTAACTCTTCCGGGAATTTCGGACTCAACGCTAAAAATTTAAATTGAGTTGGATTCTGCGCGCCGAGATTTCCGCCTCTCAAATTTTGCAATACATTTTGGATTTCAAATTGAGCGTCGCCGTACACCGAAGTAATTACCCACGCATCAGATTCATCCAACGCCGCCGCTTGATCTCGTTCCGCGCCGATTGCCCTGACTTGAGATTCAACTGCCGCGCGCAACGCGCCCTGAGCGGTGACTCCGCCCGCCGCGAAGATCACATCCGCGCCGCGCCTAATGACATCTTGCGCGGCGGCGCGTCCCCAGCCTTCGTCTAGGAATAATTTTTCTCTGTCGCCGTTGTCGCGATAAACGACGATTGGCTTTACGTTGTTGTCTGCAAACTTCACGCCTGCGCGGAATCCCTCGCAGGTTCGCCACATTGAATCAATTCCAGAGTCTTCGCAAACCGCGCCGACGATGTGCGTCTGTGAAACGCGCGCCGCCAACACGCCCGCGACGAATCCCATTTGGTCTTCGGCGAATGTGACAGGAATAAGATTGGGGCGCGTTTCTTTTTGAGGTTGATTAATACCGATAAAAATAGAATCCTTGTAATGGTCGGCGGCGGCGCGAGTTTCGTCCTGCAGCCCAATACCGCTGGTGATGATCGCATCGTAGCCGTGTTCCGCAAAGTAGGCGATATTTTTTTCGTAATCGCGGGTATCCACTGATTCAATGTAAGCGATTTGGTCAACGTTTTTATTTGTTTTTGAGGCTTGCAATCCCAACCACGCATCTTGATTAACGCCGTGATCTTCAATGCCAAGCGTGTCGGTCACCAGCCCCGCGCAAAAAACATCCTTGCGAAAACAATCTGACGATTGCAGGCAAGCGTTGAGACTTGAACTTGCAACGAGCAGAAATAATATAAAACGTAATTTGTAATTTGTAATTCGCAATTCCTAATTCCTAATTCCTAATTC
>JAVHOY010000287.1:0-1519 GCA_036170295.1 bacterium | reverse complement strand
TAAAACGTAATTTGTAATTTGTAATTCGCAATTCCTAATTCCTAATTCCTAATTCGTCACTGCTTCGCCGCGCTTTACGCCGATCATCAACCAAAATGCGATCAGCATAAACGCGGGCGCAATCAACATAATGATGTTGTAGTTATTGCCTGTCAGTTGAATCGCCCAGCCGTTGATGTTGGGACCGACGATGGCGGAGAAGGTGGAAAATAAATAATACAAGCCGGTGAATGTGCCGATGCGCGCCGCGCTGGTTAAATCTACGATCATGGGCAGCGAGTTGATGTTGATGCACGCCCAGGCAACGCCGCTGATGAGCAGCAACACGCCCGCTAAAGTCAACATGCGCGGACCGCCTTCTGTCAGCGGAATTCCGACCAACGGTAATTTTGTAATGCCAGTCAATAGCGCTTTGGCAGGCGCGACGTAGAATAAAATCAGCATGAGGGTCATCGTGATTAATCCAATGGAGATGGTTGTGCGCCGTCCGATCTTTCCCGCGATTAATCCTGATGGAATGGCGAACAAGACAAAGAACAGCGGCATGATTGAAAGCAAGGTCGCGCCGTCGCCCACATTCAAGCCGAGATGATTTTTTGCGTACAGCGTGAAGAAAGTTTCCACCGCAGAATAGCCAAGAAACCAGAAGAAGATGGCGAGCAGGATGCGAAGCCCGCTTTTGTCTTTGTCGTTGAACACTTCGCGCAGACTGGCGATCATGCCGGGTTGCCTCTCCGTTTGTTCATATTCTTTGGGTTCTTCAATAAAGAGATACACAATCAACGCGGCGAGAATGACCAAGCCCGAGCCAAGCCAAAATGGGAAATTTGGATTCATCTTATACAACATGCCGCCAGTTTGCAGCGCGACGATTGTGCCAACTCCGCCCATGAAGTTGATCACGCCGTTTGCTTGCGAGCGAAATTCTGAAGGCGTAATATCTGGCATGAGCGCGACAACCGGCGTGCGCCATAATGCCGCGCTTAATAGCAGTGTGCTGGTACATGCTACAAATAACGGCAGAATTGCGGCGACGGGAATAAATCCAAACGCAATGGCTGTGATTGGCGCGCCGATAAGAATGAACGGGATGCGTCTGCCCAGCGGAGTGCGTAACCGATCAGACCACGCGCCGACGGGCGGTTGGATCAACAGCGCCGCGATGTTATCCAGCGTCATAAAGAAGCCGATCATAATGGGGGAGAGGTGAAATTTTTCCGAGAGAAAGATGGGGACGAAAGCGTTGTAAACGCCCCAGATGACGCTTACGCCAAAGAAACCAAAGCCGAGCAGGAAGGTCTTGCCGTAATTGAGTCTTGTTGCCATGTTTCCTCCAAAAGTAAAGGTCAAAGGTCAAAAGTTGAAGGTCGAAGGTTTAAGGTTGCTCGACTTTCGACTTTAGACTTTCGACAAATTTAATATCTTCTTTTGTCAATTCCGCTTTCTCCAACATATCGGGACGTTTCTTTAAGGTTCGCAGAAGCGCTTGTTCGCGGCGCCATTTATCTATTTTAGCGTG
>JAVHOY010000286.1:0-7293 GCA_036170295.1 bacterium | reverse complement strand
AAAAATAACGCGCTATATATTTTTGAACAACCAATAAAACCCTACGGAAAATATCGCGCTGATTGGGATGGTGACCATCCACGCCATTAAAATATCGCCGGCAACGCCCCAGCGGACTTTGCCGAATCTTTCCGACGAACCCACGCCGATAATCGCAGAGCTGACCACTTGCGTGGTGCTTACCGGAAGTCCCGTCAACGACGCGGTCAGGATCACAATCGCGGAAGTGAGTTGCGCGGCAAAACTATGCACGGGACGAATCTTATAAAACTTTCCGCCCAGTGTGCGGATCAATCTCCAGCCGCCGAATAAAGTTCCCAGCGCCATCGCGGACGAGCTCAACAAAATTGTCCGAAGCGAAATATCAAATTTATTCAACGCTCCGCCGACCATCAAACTTAGCGTAATTACGCCGATCATCTTTTGCCCGTCGTTTGCGCCGTAACTTAACGCCAGCGCGGTGGCGGTGAGAAATTGTCCGCGCTTGAAAAAACGATTGATGTACGGCGTGGCGCTTTGCGCCAAAAAATAGATCATCCGCAAAATGATAAAGCCAAAAACAAAACCGACAATCGGCGAGGCAAACAACGCGATCAATACTCTATAAAAGCCTTGAAGTTTGATTGCGCTAAACCCTGCCGAAACCAACACCGCGCCCGCCAGCCCGCCGACCAGCGCGTGCGACGAACTGCTGGGAATTCCAAAAAACCAAGTGATGAGATTCCACGTCAGCGCGCCGAGCAAGCCCGCAATGATCGCATCAAGCGTGAGAACTTGCGAATTGACAATATCGCTGCCGATGGTTTTAGCGACGGTCGCGCCAAACAACAAAGGACCAAAAAATTCGGCGACGGCGGTCATGCCCAACGCGACGCGCGGACTATAGGCGCGCGAGGAAATCATCGTCGCTACAATCGCGCTCGAATCGCGCATCGCATTTAGAAAGACAACGATCAACGCCAGAATAATAACAAAGATAAGCTGAGAGGACATTAACGCCCTGTTAAGTTTTCTTGACGACAATATCCGCGATGGTGTTGGCGGCTTCGTCGCCGCGATCTGCCGCGTTAGAAAGATGGCGATAGACCTCGCGCATCTTCAACATTTCAACAACGTGATGAATATCTTCGGGACCGCTGAACAACGCCGCAACTGCTTCGCGGTAAACCGCTTCGACGCGATTTTCCAAAGCCTTCGCGCGCTGCGCGTGTTCGGTGGCGACGCTTGGATTTTTTGGAAGACGTTGAACCGCGTGATAAATTTCATACGCCGCGTCTTTCAACAACGAAGCGATGCGCAACATGTGCGGCGTAGATTTAACATTCAAGATCGCCATCTCTGCGGCGGTGCTGTCGGCGTAATCAATCACATCGTCAATCGAGCGCGAAAGCGAAAAAATATCTTCGCGGTCGAAGGGCGTGACAAAGGTGTGATTTAACTCGTCAATCAAAATACGCCGCACTTCATCCGCTTCTTTTTCTTTAAGCGACAACTGCGCCGCGACTTCAGGCTCCAGCGTTTCAAGATACTTGACCAATAATTTCAAGCCGTCATAAGTGATTAACGCTTGATCTTCGATCAACTTATGAAACTTATCTTCCTTGCGTTTGAATAGCTTCAACATACCGTCTCCAATTTTTATTCAATCGGCTTCAACTCGCCCGCCACCATGCCGATAAATTCAGCGCGGAGTTTCGCATCCAGTTCGGCGGAGATGAGCGGCGCGGCGTTCGCGGACATCACATCCTTCACCTTCTTCATCGCGCGCGCTTGAATATCCATGGCGCCTTTTTTCGTCCACGCCGAGCGCGTGTCGCGGTCTGCCAGTTTGGTCATCACGGCTTCGGTCTTCATGCGGCTGATCGTATGTTTGGCGACAATGAACGAACCGCCGGGACCGACTTCTTTAATCAGCGGCAGCGCAAGCTCGTCTTCGCTAAAATTAATTCCGCGCTTCATGCGCTTCATATTTTGCGCGATCTCGTCGTCAATCGCGGCTTTGGCAAAATCAAAAGTCGTCAGCGCGTCAATCAGCCCGCCGATGTTGAACATATCCATGCCGCTGAGCAGCCCGCCAATAGCGGACATGCCCGTTTCGTATCCCGCCTGCGCGTCGTTCACTTTGGCGTTGGTCAAGCCGATATATCCGCCGCACGGCACATTATAAAAATGCGCTAACTGCGCGAACGCCATGTGCAACATGCCGCATTCGATTCCGCCCGAAGCGTACGCGCCCGTGCGCATATCGGCGACGGTGCCGAGCGTGGCATAAATGGTGGGCGTCCCCGCCTTGACCATTTGCATCAACATTAAAGCGGACAAAAACTCCGCGTTGCCTTGCGCCAGCGTTCCCGCAATAGACATCGGCGAAGTGAGTCCCGCGTTTGGCACGATGGTCGGATAAACAGGCAAGCCTTCCTTCGCAAAGTACATCACATTTTCGGTTGAAAGTTTATCCATCGTCAGCGGCGAAACAACGGGACAGTAATGGTGCGTGAGAAAGGGATGTTCTTTATACGCGGCTTCGCTGCCCGCGACCATATACGCCATTTTCATCGCGCTGTCTGTGTCTTTGCGATCTGTGGTGGTGACGCGAATGGGCTTGAGACAATATTTGAGCGCGGGATATAAACGCGAGACGGTGAATTGATCCGCAGGCGCGTCGTCGGCTAAAGTGGAAATGGAAAAAATATCGTAGCCGGGCAATTCGTTGATGAGATGCGCGATGCGCGCGATGTCGGACGAATCAGCGCGCCGCTCTTGTCCCGTTACTGGATCAAGAATATTCGGCGCGGAACTCGCGGTGACGATGACGGGGCTGTCTTGCGGAATCGTTTTATCAAACTTTGGATCGCGCGCATAAAACGTAAAAGACGGCGGAACCAACTTGCGATATTCTTCCACCACCGCGCGCGGAAATTTAACGCGCTCGTCTTCCACAACGCAACCATGCTGTTTGAATAATTCGCGCGCAGGTTCATAGCGAACTTTTAGACCCACTTCTTCGAGAAGTTCCAAAGAAGCGCCGTGAATACGTTCAATTTGTTCTTGCGTTAAAAGCGTTGCGTAAGACATATTTACATCCTTTACTCATGTCATTGCGAGGTGCGCTCTTGCTCTTTGCGACGAAGCAATGACGCTACCCAACTAAAGACTTCTTGATTTTCTTCCGTTCAGTTTTTCTTTTGGGCAAAATTTTTTCTGCAAATTTTTTGCTTTCCTTCATCAGCGGACTTTCCTGCGCCTGTGAAATAAATTTATCCAACTCATGGAATTGATTATCGCGATAGACCATGCGCTCCACGCGCAACGTATTCGCCAGCGCTTTGATTTCTTTGACGGGAAACATCTTCAAGCCAGAGTGAGTCACTTTTAGCGAAGCCGCCGCAATCGCAAAGCGAATCGATTCTTCAAGCGACCATTTTTTGAGATACGCATAAATAAATCCCGAAGAAAAAGTCGCGCCCGCGCCAGAGCCATCCACCGCCTTGACCTTCGGCGCGTACACGCGGATAATCTCGTCGCCTTGAACCACCATACATCCCTGACGCGCCATTGTAATAATCGCAGTTTTGATTCCAGCCTTCAATAGTTTCTTTGCCACTCCAAGCATGGCGCCTTTCCTGCCGATCTGCGCGTCGTCGGTCACTGCCTGACAGATCGTGGCGCGGCTGGCAAATTTTTCCATGATCGCAGAATCGTTATGTCCATGCTCAAGGTTGAGAAAAACGGGAACGCCGCAGCGCCGCGCTTCGTTCATGGCGCGGATGATATGATCGCCGTCATACCAATCGGCGTACATCAGTTTCGCGTCTTTCAACATGGATAGGTCGGCTGTATCGAGCGTGGACAAAATCTCAGGCGAGCGCTGCCAGAAATAGGTGCGCGCGCCTAATTTATCCGAGACGTTGACTTCAAGCGGCGTTTTATATTTCTTCGTGAAACGAACCTTACCCTGCACGCCCATCTCATCCAAAGTATCCGCGACATAATGCCCAAGCAAATCATCGCCAACGGATGTGCCGATCATGCCAGTGGATACGCCCCACTGACGCAGGTTGCAGGCAATGATCGCGGCGTCGTCGTAGACATACTCGCTGACCTGATGAACGATGGCGCCAGTATTATGTTTTGGCAAGCGATCCAACGCCATGATGTAGACGGGAGTCAACATGCCGAAGCCAATGTATGCGGGAGAAGTTGGTTTTGTGTTAGGCATAAAAAGTTTGACTTGCTATACTTTGCGAATGCGAATTGAGTTTTCGGTAAGCACACTAAAAGAATCTAGCAGCTCATTCTTATGCTCGGCAATTGCTGCAGAAATAATTTCGGCTTTCTCTAATTTAGATAGTTGCGGCAGACGATATAAAAGAATACCGCGCTTAACCAATCCCTGACGGAATATCAACTCGCCAAAATCCTTATCGGCAGTCAACAGCAAAGTATTGTCATTATTGGCAAGAATCAATACATCTTCGTCCAAAATTCCTGGAGACGCTTCTGCTACATAATCAACTTTATGTCCATCGTTTCTTAATCGCAGAACTATTTCGTCGTCAACACATTCATCCGCAACGATTTTCATTGAACAGACTCGGCAATTGGATAAACAACATCAGCGCGCAAGGCTTCTCGCGCGAAATTCAACGCGGCTTGAATGCCTTCTCTTCTCAAACGCGGGTGCGATTTCAGCAAATCGTCAAAGGACTCGCCAGCCGAAAGTTTTTCAAGAATCAACTCCACTGTAATTCGCGTCCCAGAAACGACGGGCTTCCCCATCATCACTTTTGGATTTGAAATAATTTTTTGTTGGATCATGGCACACCTCTCGCAATTATTATACGACCAGTAAACTACGCGCGCGCTCGTTCGCCTTTGGGATCAAACAACACAGATGCGGTCACTTCCGCTTCGCGGCGACCCTCGATCAGGTCAACGCTGAAGCGATTGCCTTGTTTGGCTAATTCAGTCGGCAGATAGGCGTACAGGATATTCTTCTTGATTGTAAAGCCATATCCGCCGCTGCGGACGCGGGTCAACACTTTGCCTGCGTGGTAGATCGCTTCGCCGCCGTAGATTTGAGCGAAGTCGTCGCTGTCGGTTAATACAAGCGTGCAGAGTTTGCGTTGAATCCCTTCCGCTTTTTGTTTGACCAGAGCCTCGCGCCCGATGAAGTCGCCTTTATCGAGATGAACGCAGAAGCCCAGCCCCGCTTCATACGGAGTTTCGGAAGGCGTGATGTCGGCGGTGAAATAGCGATAACCTTTTTCAAGGCGCAGAGAATCCAACACTTTGTATCCGCCAACTTCGAGACCAAATTCCCTGCCCGCTTCGATGAGCATATCCCAAACCATTGTGGCTTTGTTGTTGGGGATGTAAAGTTCCCAGCCCAGTTCGCCCGCGTAACTGACTCTCTGAGCGTAGGCATCCGCCCCATTGATGTGAATCAGTTTCGTGGTCAGGTAGGGATGCGCGGCATTTGAAACATCATCATTTGTAATTTTTTGCAGCACGCCGCGAGCCTTCGGTCCCCACAACGCGAGACAGGCGTATTCCTGCGTAATGTCGCGGATGGAGACTTCGCCGTCTTTTTCATCCGCGCGCATTTTAAGTCGGGCAAAGTCGTTGCCGATAAAACCCGAACCCGTGATGACCCAGAAAGTTTCCTCGCCCAAACGCGTGACGGTTAAATCAGATTCGATTCCGCCGCGCGTGTTCAAGAATTGCGTATAAATCGCGCTGCCAATCGGTTTATCAATATTGCTTGAAGTAAGTCTCTGCAACAAAGGCAGCGCGCCTTTGCCTTTCACTTCAATTTTGCCAAACGAAGTCAAATCAAAAAGCGTAACCCGCTCGCGCGTGGCAGTGTGTTCTTCGCGCAGGCGCTCAAAGAACGGCGGCTTGTTCCATCCAAATCCGCGTTGATCTTCGCCCATGCGCCGCGAAGGTTGAGTGGGATCAAAATAATTGACGCGCTCCCAGCCGAACTTCTCGCCGAAGACCGCGCCATGTTCCATCAAACGATAATGCACGGGGCTGACGCGATGCGGTCGCGCGAACTCATGCTCGTCGTGCGGGAAGCGCAGGCGATAATAATATTTGACGCTCTCGCGCGTACACTCCGCCGCATACACGGGGTCGGAATAATAATTTCCAAAACGCGTGGCGCGATAGGCGTACACATCCATCGGCGCTTCGCCTTCGATGATCCACTCCGCCATCAACTTGCCCATGCCGCCCGCGCCGCCGTAGCCATTCAACGACATGCCCGCCATCATCCAAAATCCGCGCGCGCCTGGCATGGGTCCGAGCAGCGGCTGGCAATCGGGCGTGTACGCGCCGGGATGACGCACCAGCGTAATAATGCCCGCCTTATCCAAAAACGGCAGGCGGCGAATCGCGCCTTCGAGCAGCATTTCAAATTGATCGAAATCGCCGGGAAAACTTTTACTGCCATGTTCCCACGGCGCGCCGTCAATCCAACGCGCAATCGGGTTGGGTTCATAGCCGCCAATCACAAGTCCGCCCTGCTCCTGGCGCATGTACACCAAATTATCGGGGTCGCGCAAACACGGCGTATCGTGCGTGAACTCATGTCCGGGCACAGCCTTCAACGCGATATGTTGATGATCCACGGGAGTCGTCGGGATTTGGATTCCCACCATCGCGGCGACTCGCGGCGCCCACATCCCTGCCGCGTTGATGACGATCTCGCATCTGATCTCGCCCTGGTCTGTTACCACTCGTTCGATATTTCCCTGCGCCGAAAGTTTGATCCCCGTCACGCGCGTATTCGTATAAATGGTCGCGCCCAAATCTTTGGCAAACTTCGCCATTGACGTGGTCGTTGTGTACGGGTCGAGTTGCCCGTCGCGCGGAATATAAATGCCGCCGTATAAATCCTTTTTGGAAATCTGCGGCATGACCTTCAACGCGTCGTCAGGCGAGATGACTTCACATTCCAAGCCCAGCGCCTTTGCGCGGCTGACGCTTCTTTCCAACTCTTTGAGTTGTTCCCTGCTCGACGCGACTCGCAAACTGCCGACGTGATCGAACAATCCGAGTTCAGAATACAACTCGATGCTATACATGCGAAACTTGAGCATGGCTTGCGACGTGGCAAACTGCGTGACCAGTCCCGCCGCGTGGGATGATTCTCCGCTGGCGATCTCGCCCTTCTCCAAAATCACAATATCCTTGCGCCCATACTTTGCAAGATGATAGGCAACTTGCGCGCCATAAATCCCGCCGCCGATGATGACAATTTCCGCTTGATCTTTCATAGTTGCTCCG
>JAVHOY010000285.1:0-1613 GCA_036170295.1 bacterium | reverse complement strand
TGCGGCTCGGATGCGTTACGCATCAACGGGCGCAACATGCTGGCGTGCAAGACTCTCGTGCGCGACGTGGGCGATAAGATCACGGTCGAGCCGCTGTTGGGTTTGAAAGTGGTCAAGGATTTGATCGTGGATATGGAACCCTTCTTTGACAACTACAAGAAGGTCATCCCATATTTTGTCAACGACTCCCCGCTTCCTGCGGATGGGAAGGAACGCTATCAATCCATCGAGGCGCGCGCGAAATTTGACGAAACCACGAAGTGCATTTTATGCGCGGCTTGCACCACCTCCTGCCCGTCGTTCTGGGCTAGCGACGATTATCTTGGACCCGCCGCGATTGTGACCGCGCATCGCTTTATCTTCGACAGCCGCGACGAAGCCGCCGCCGAACGTCTTAAGATTTTGAGCGAGACTTCAGGCACGGCGCGCTGTCACACGGCTTTCAATTGCACGATGGCTTGTCCGCGCGAGATTCAAATCACAAAGGCAATCGGCGAAGTGAAGATGGCGCAAGTGACGGGAAAGTTGGATTAAGCAGCGCTCCGCAAATGGCAAACAGTTGAGCCGCATTCTTTGAATGCGGCTTTTTTATTTTCTTCTTGTTGATATATAATGAAGTTGCAAATCGTGATTTCCCGCGCTTCATTTGAAAAGGAGAATATCATGTCTCTGCGATTAAGAGTATCGGGGGCGATTGTTTTGTTCGTTTTCCTACTGGCTTGCAGCATAGCGGTCACGCCCGCGCAAAACCAACCCGCTTATGACCCGACCAAAGCGGCGCTTGAATTTCAGGCAACCGCCATGTCGCAGCAGTTGACTCAATCTGCGCTGAATTCTCAGCCGCCCGCGCAAGCGACTCCGCTCCCAGTTGTGCCGACCCTCGCGCCGCCCGAACAGCCCACGCAACAAGTTCCGCCAACCGCAACGGAAGTTCCCACAGAAGACGTTGAAGCGAAAATTCAATCCGCAAATGTGCTGGTTTATGAAAACACTGACGCGCGCGGATTTGGCATGTGGATTCAAGACGCGCTGGATGGAATGAATATGAAGTACACGCAAACAGGCTCGTATAGCGGACGCTTCATGGAGCAATTGAATTCAGGCAAAGACTTCGATCTAATCATTGTCGGCGCGGAAGATAAAAATATTATTTCAGGCGAATTTTGGGATGTGATCAATACCCGCCTCGCGCGCGATAAAGCCGCGTTGATCATGGAAGTCTGGTATCTGGACAGCGAATCAAACGGACCCATCAGCAAAATTTTAGGCGGATGCGGAGTCCGCTACCAGAAAGATTATCAACTTGCGAATTCGATTTATTGGTGGGACCCGACCCATCCCATTTTCAACGAACCCAATACGGTTCTGCCATTGCTGCATTACAACCGTTATTGGGCGAATCAAACTGGCGACCAAATCCGACTCAGCGGCAACGGCGACGCGGAATTGATCGCGGGACTCGCCGCGAAAAAATCGAGTCAAGAAGCGGTGCTTGCCACCTGTTACGGCGGACGCGTGATCGTCCAAACTTTTTCCGATCACGATTACAGCGCGGAAGATATTATTCCGCTGTGGCAGAATTACATTCACTACACCTTGAAGAATCATTTTCT
>JAVHOY010000284.1:0-7512 GCA_036170295.1 bacterium | reverse complement strand
CGGCGTGAACCTTATCGCATACGGAATCGCGCGCGGCATGTTTCGTTCGGATAACGCCAGCGCGTTGAATAATCTGGGAAAATCTTTAGACGCCGCGCGCAAAAAAAATGGAGCTATGGACGAACTTCGCCGCAGGATGGAAGAATTGGAAAAGAACAAGCAGAAATAGATTGTCATGGCTCGCAATGACAGATCAGACATTCAGCAAACATTAATCCCAAAATGGTATCTTTGCCGCAATCGGAGGCTTTATGAATAAAACGTTAAAGAATATTTTCCTCGCGCTGGTCGTGATCGTGATCGCGCTAGGCGCGTTCGCAGGCGGGTTCGTCAGCGGACATCTCATGCCGTTCAACATTCCCGGCTTGTCGAGTCCAGCCACGTCCGCCCTGCCGGGTTCTTCGCCCGCAGGCGCGCAGGCGCTCTTCGCCCCATTCTGGGAAGCGTGGGATCTTGTCCATCAGACTTATGTTGTCCAGCCAGTGGACGACGTCGCGTTGATGCGCGGCGCAATCAACGGCATGATGGGCGCTCTAAAAGTTGGGCGCAATTATTATTATGACCCCAAACAATTGGAAGAAAGCAACGCGCAATTGAACGGCAAAGATTATGAAGGCATCGGCGCGTATGTGGATGTTGACGGAGAATATCTTACCGTCATCAGCCCGATTAAAAATTCGCCCGCTGAAAAAGCCGGCTTGCTTTCCGGCGACCAAATCATCGCGATTGACGGCGTGGATATGAGCGGCGTTCCGCCTGAAGATGTGCGTCAAAAAGTGCTGGGTCCCGACGGCACTACGGTGACGTTGACCATTTTCCGCAAAGGCGAGAAGGCTCCCTTTGATGTGAAGATTACGCGCGCCAAGATCGTCGTGCCGCTCGTCGAATATAAAATGCTTCCCGACGGTATCGCTTACGTTCAATTAAATACTTTTGGCGACAGCGCGGATCAGGATTTGAAAAAGGCGCTGAAAGAATTGCTGGCTCAAAATCCAAAAGGCTTGATCCTTGATTTACGCAACAACGGCGGCGGATACCTTGAACAGGGCATCGCAGTCGCTTCCGAATTTTTGCCGAAAGATAAAGTGGTCGTCTATGAAAAATATGGCGACGGCAAAACGGATCCGCATCCTGCGATTGGCAGCGGCGTCGCCGAGAATATCCCGATGGTGGTACTCGTCAATGAAGGTTCTGCATCCGCTTCAGAAATTGTCGCGGGGGCGCTTCAAGATTATGGTCGCGCAAAATTGATCGGCACAAAATCGTACGGCAAAGGTTCGGTGCAAAGTTTCATCTTGTTGAAAGACAATCAAGGCGCGGTCGGCATCACCGCCGCGCTATGGCTGACGCCCAATAAACGCGGCATTGATAAGATCGGACTTATGCCCGACATTTGGGTTGACTTCACATTAGACGACGCCAAAGCCAAACGCGACCCGCAATTGGATGCGGCTGTGCAAACATTGCTGGCGATGTTCAACAAAACGCCGCTGCCAACCTCCATGCCGACGCCCATACAAAGCGCAACGCCAACATCAATGCCGGCGCTTGTTCCAACGCCGACTCCGTAGTTTTTTAATATCTTCATTGAAAGGAAATTGCTTTGGGCAAGAACGCCCTCGCAATGAAAAAGGAGACGTCCTATGTTTTTTGATCCCACTTATTTTATATACATGATCCCCGCTTTCATCTTGATGGCGCTGACTTCATGGTATGTTAAATCCGCATACAACAAATGGAGTCGCGTGCCAACTACAAGCCGATTGACTGGCGCTCAAGCCGCGCAACGATTAATATCCACGGGCGGCTTGATGGGCGTGCAGATTCAAGGCGTGGCGGGCAGCCTCACCGACAATTATGATCCGCGCAACAAAACGCTTTATCTTTCGCAGGGCGTTGCGGATGTGGCGTCTGTCGCCTCTGTTGCAGTCGCGGCGCACGAACTCGGTCACGCCATGCAAGACGCAGAAGAATATTTCCCGCTGAAATTTCGCGCCGCGCTGGTGCCGATGGTCAACATCGGTTCAACTTTCGGCTGGATATTAATCTTGATCGGCTTATTTCTCAACTTTACATCGCTTGCTTGGCTGGGCGTGCTTGTCTTTTCAGGCGGAGCGGTCTTCGCGCTGGCGACTCTGCCTGTGGAGTTCAACGCCTCCGCGCGCGCAAAAGAATTGCTTTGGCGCACGGGAATTATCCAAACCGATGAAGAGCGGAGCGGCGTGAACGCGGTCTTGAACGCCGCCGCGCTGACCTACGTCGCGGGCTTGGTCACCGCCGTTTTACAACTGCTCTATTATGTCTCGCTCGTCGGCGGACGACGCAGAAGATAAATCTTAGTTGCGCTTTACAAAAGACCTCCGAGTTCTCAAAGAACTCGGAGGTCTTGGTTTTACCCAATGATCTCTTGAAAAATCCCCTCATAACTTTCCACGATTTTCTCAATATCAAAGTTGATCGCTTTTCGCAGGCTGGCTTTTCGATATTGCAAAATCAAACTTGGGTTGGATAATAAATTTCGCAGCGCGGAAACAAACGCGGCGTGGTCGTTAACGTCTATCAAAAAGCCGTTGCCGCCGTTATCCACCAAATCTAAAAAGCCGCCGATGTTGCTGACCACCAGCGCGAGTCCTTTTGCCAGCGCTTGCACACCCACAACGGGCAAGCCCTCTGAAAGCGAAGGCATGAAGAGAATATCGCTTTTGGAGAAGCCGTCAAGCGCCTCTTCGGGCGCGACCCAACCCGGCATCTCAAAACGATTCATCATGCCGCGCTTTTCGATTTCGCGTTTCACGTCTCCAAACAGCGGACCATCGCCGAACATGGAACAAGTCCACTCAAGGTCTTGAAGTTGCGCGAGGATTTTTATGATCGCAAACGGATTCTTTTGCGGAACAAAACGCCCCGCAAAAATTAAACGCGGCGGCGTATTCACTTTGATTTCACGCGGCGCGAGGCGCGTCAAATCCGCGCCGTTGTGGATGACTTTCACATCCACGTCATAATGCTGCAGCGCAAGTTGGCGCGTGTGTTCGCTGACCGCGATCACTTTACTAGCGCGCTTCCAAATGGGGCGCGTAAACGGTTCGAGCCAGCGAAACCACTTGCCCGTTTTTTCAGGCACGCCGCCGGGCACATCGCCGAGATGCGCGGTCAATACATAAGGAATTCCCGTCATCACGGAAAGTATCCACGCCAGCGCGCCGGAAGGCACCGCGAAGTGCGTGTGAAGTATTGCGGGACGCTCCGCATGAATTAAACGCAGACCGGCGCCCAGTCCCACAAGGACGTACGCGAGCATGGTAAAAAAATTTGCGCCGAAGGTATCGCGTCGCAGCGAAGCAATTCGCACAAGATGAATCCCATCTTTATTTTCTTCAAAAGGCAAGCCATGTAAATGCGCGGTCAACACCGTAACGCTGTGTCCGCGCGCGGCGAGTCCTTTGCAAATATCATACGCGGCTCGGCCGCCGCCGCCGCCGATGGGCGGAAATTCATAAATGATCGTGAGGATGCGCATTATCTAAATGGGTCTTTGCAATTTGGCTTGTTTGAGCGCGGCGCGAAAACTTGAATGTTCGTCGTCGTCAAAGTCTCGACGGGTTTATAAGCGCACAAAAGCGGCGCGCCCACATAACGCACCCACGCGTTATCTTCTTCCAAAAATCCGCCCGTTTTTCGCAACGTAAATTTTTGCTCTTCGGCAATGATAATAGCAAAACGATGGTTCGCAAGATCGGCGTAATATTTTTCGAGCGCGGGGCGGTTGCCCGACATCGCCATTTCCATTAATTCAATTTGCTCGTATTCGGGAATCAGCGGAATATTTTTTAGTTCGCCAAACGTAAGCAGTTGACGTTCGCTGACGAATAAAACTTCGCCGTGAGATTCTTCGGCGGCGCGTTGCAGCGTTTGAATATCTTTCCGCGCCGCGACGGGATCGTAATGATAAAAGGATGCGATATGCGGCATTGCGAATCCAATTGGAATCAGCAGCGCGGCTGCGATAACGCTTGATGCGGGCTGTCCCCACGCGATATTTTTTCCGTCTTCAAGTTCAACCCGCTCCGCGAAGAACGAAGTTGCGATCAACGCCAGCAATACGAGAAACGCATCCATGTTATGCAAATCGCCGCCGCCGCCAATTTTCACGCTGACCGCTAATCCGCCGAAGAATAACGCGAGCAAAAGAGCAAGCAGCGCAAGCCAGCGCAAAATATGAAGGTTGGAAAATTTTCCGCGCAGCATTTGAATCAACGCGGCAATTAACGGCGCGACGACAAGGACGATGCCGAGCAATATCCCCATAAAATTCGCGTTAGGAAACAAACGATCCCACAACAGCGCGGAGGTGAAACTTGAAGCGAAGTCGCGCGCGTCCGCATTGCCTGAAATGTTGATGTAGAAAAATTGAGAAGCAAGCGCGGCGGCGAGTCCGCAAATTCCCCAAATCGCGGGCGTGATCCAATATCGCCAGCCTTTATCTTTCAACGACGTTTCAAGAATGTAAATTGCAATTGCCAGCATAGCGGGGACAGGAAACCAATTGACGCGGCTCATGCCTGCCCAAAACGAAGCCAGCAAAATGAAGATCAACGAGCGCCAAATTTTTCGCGCATCCACGCCGACGAGAATCAAAACGACGCAAACTTGTAAATGATAATAAACCGCGCCTTGCAGAAAATATAAATATGCCCATGCCGCCATGAAGAAAAACGCCCAGCCTTTTAATTTGAGGCGACGGGTTAATAAAACGGCGGACGCTCCCGTGAGGACGATCCACAAAAGGGATTGCCATAAGCGATGCGCCCAAAGCGGAAGCCCGTTCACAAGAAACGGCAGCGAGAGCAGCATGTAGCGCGTGGGATGTAAAAATGGATACGGCAGATTCAATCCATATAAAGATTTTGCGTGGAACATTGAAGCGTAATAATGCCGCGCCGCTTCGGAATATCCAATGGAGAACGGATACGCGGAAACGGCGGCGAGTTGTCCGTAGAGTTGATAGAGCAATCCCTGAATGACAACGACAAATGCAAATGCAAAATGCCATTTATATCCGCCGATCAATTTCAAGCCAAACGCTTGAATGAGACTTGCCCAAAGAAAAATCCAAAAGATCGGCGCAATCTGCGGGAGCGTGTTTGCGAAAATTGCTAATCGAAAAATCCAAACCAGAGAGAAGCCGAACAGAATAAGCAGAACGCCAAGCGCTTTAACTCGGACTGCAAAATCTCCTGATTTTGCGCCGAAGTCAGGGGACTGCGACTCCGTGAAAGACAACTTCCAAAGCGCAGCCGCGCCGATAAGTATATTGAGCGCAAACAATCCCAGCAGAAAAATCCACTTGGAGCGCCAGAGGCTGACGCCCAAAGATGAAATCTGCTGCGCGGTTTGATAGAGCGCAAGTCCGCTAATCAGCATAGTGGACGAAATAAAAATTTGCCAGAAAGTTTTTGGGGAAGTTGGTTTCATGTTTGAATTGTAACTAGTCACCAGATATTTTTATTTTTGGGACGCTGATGAACGCTGAAAACGCTGATTCAAATCGTTTTTGATCAAGTTTTTTTTAAAAAATCTGCGTTCATCTGCGTTTTTCAGCGTCCCATGTTTGGGATGTATGACAGCAAATACCCGACATAAATGTCGCGTTACGAAGTCGGCTTATTCTTATTCATCTCGGCGAGGATGGATGGCAAAAAGAACGCGCCGGGCAAACTACTGACGATGAAGAGAAGCCGAATTAAAACGGCGACGGTTAAACTTTCAGAATGAGTCAAGCCGCCGAACTTGGAAAGCAAAAAGGTGAGCGAAAGTTCCTGCACGCCATATCCATTAATGGAGATGGGAACAAGCGTCACAAAATAAGTGAGACTCCACAAGCCCGCGATCAACCAATACGAAACATGACGATCCATGCCTGCGATGAGGAGAAAGAGCGAAGCGAAAATAAACGCCATATTTCCAAAGGTGGAAAGAAACGACAGCAACAATCCCATGGGTTTGTTGAACCAAATCTTAAACGTTTCAAAAGTGCGTCTGGCAAAATCAATGCCCTTTTTATAGAACGAGCCAAGAAAGGCGGTGGATTGCAATCCGCCGTTGCCAAGCGACAAGACGGGGATCAATCCAAACGGAAGAGTGAGCGTCATGCCCGCCATGCCGATCAAACGATCCGCGATCATGGAAGCAAGGCAAATTGCGCGGTCGTATCCCAATTGCATCGCGCCGGCGAGTCGCACGACGTCGCCGCCAATGGTGGTCGGTAAAAAATTGGAGGCGAAGAGTCCCGTGAAGGTCAGCGAGGTTGTCCGCGCAAAGGAAATATTCAAATCGGCGGAGCGTAAAAGCGCGTGCCAGCGTCCCGCTACAAAAATCCGCGAGACGAGCATGGCAAGAATCGCGGCGAGCAAATACCAAATGGAGATGCTCTCCAATGCCGCGATGATTTCGGCGCCGCTTTCTTCCTTCAACAACATGGCGAGCAACGCAAGCGCAAGCAAACTCCCCGCCGCGCGCGCAAGGGTCTGACGATTTTTACTGATCCAATTAATCACGAGAATCCTGCTTGATGTTAATCTTGGCGCGAATGGTGTACGTCGGCTTGTGTTGCGATTCGTGATAAGTGCGCACAAGCAGTTCCGCGATCAAGCCCATCAGAATGGATTGAAAGCCAAGAATAAAAAACATCGCGCTGGTTTGAAACAAAGGCGATGTGGACACGCCGACAAAAAAGAAAATACGGCGCACAAAAAGATAAGCCATAATGATCGCGCTGATGATCATCAAAAGCCCGCCCGCGCCGCCGAAGAGTCGAATGGGTTTCGATGAATAAGAAACTAGAAATTTCACAGTGAGCAAATCAAGGATAACCTTCGCGGTGCGTTCCAACCCATACTTGGCTTCGCCGTATTTGCGCGGGTGATGTCGAACGGGTATCTCGGCGATTCTCGCGCCAACGGAACTGGCATACACGGGAATGAAGCGGTGCATCTCGCCGTATAAACGAAAACCTTCCAGCGCGTCGCGGCGATAGGCTTTGAGCGTGCAGCCGTAATCGTGCAGGTGAACGCCTGTCACTTGCGAGATGAGCCAGTTTGCAATCATGGATGGGAAGTTGCGCGTGACCGCGTTGTCTTTGCGATCTTTGCGCCAGCCGCTGACAAGGTCGTAGCCCTCGTCTAATTTTGCGAGCAGCATGGGAATATCGGCGGGATCGTTTTGCATATCGGCGTCCAGCAAAACAATGGTTTCGCCTTGCGAATAATCCAGCCCAGCGGCGATAGCGGCGGTTTGTCCAAAATTTCTGCGGAACGAAATTACGCGGATATGCTCCGCGTCTTTTTGCGCGTACTCCTTGAGAATGGACAAACTGTTATCGCGGCTGCCATCGTCCACCAGAATCACTTCCCATGATTTTGGAATTGCGTTCATCGTTTGATAGATGGCGTCAAATAAAATGGGCAGAGTATCCTGCTCGTTATAAACGGGAATGACAAGAGAAAGGTTCAT